>JAHIPN010000365.1 GCA_018894595.1 bacterium | reverse complement strand
TTTTGAACATTACGATTTTTCATTTACTTACGACCTCCTGATTATTATGATTTTTGTGCGTTTCTAAGGCACACATCAATCATAGCAGGAGGTTTTTTAATTTTCAAAGTCCATTTTCACGCATTACAGGAATGCTTTATATAAAAAATCATATAAAATTTATTACGCCAATAGCTAATTTTTTTCTTGTTCTTTGAAACCATTATAATAGAATCTGGATTCTTCTTCATTTCCAAGTGCAATATCCATCAGAACACGTAACATTATAATTGGCCCTGGAACAATACCTTTTTCATCTATTTCTTTATCATTAAGATTGGGATTTAACTCTATCTCAACATTTAATATCCACCATTTTTCAATTTTATCAAGTAAATTGATCATTTTGGGAAATAAAGGTAGGGGATTAATAGTAGGTCCTTTTGTAATGAAGTTAACTATCTCGTGAGCAAGTTCATTTCTACATTTTTTTATTTCGCTAAACCCTTCAATATCATTATCATTGATAACTTTCATATTTTTAAGCCATTCAAGGGATGCATAAAGCAGGCTTTTATTTAAACTTTTTACTTTAGTTTGATATTCTTTACCAATAATCCATCCTTTTTCATTAAAACCATTAGTATAGAAGTTACGAATACGTGTTATTATTGAATCCTTAAGAATCTCATAAGAAGTAATAAAAAGAGATAAAATAATTAGATTAGCTTTTAAATTTTCTGGTTTTAAAAATCTATGCCATGATTTCCATATATCATCACTCATGCTACTCCCCTTTAAAGATATTTAAGCAACATTAAATTACAATATAATTTATTAAGAAAACGTCACTTGTGTAAATGTCAAGCACTTGGCCCTATTTAACTATTTTGATATTTTATCCTTTACTGAAAAACTTCTTCCTATTTTCAATAGAATTACGTTTCTCGGGATAAGATATTTCACCATTATTTTTAAACACAATTTTAAGCATTATTTTAATTTCCTTATTATCTTTAAGTATTTTCTTCCATTTTTCCCTTAATTTTCGGTATTCATTTTTAAAGTTTGGCATAATGAAGTCATTTGGTAAATATTTTTGCATTCTATTAAGGAAGTTTCGGGGTCAGACTTCACAAGTTCACAAAATGTAAAACAAAAAAAAGAAGAGAATGTGAAGTTGTGAAACCTGACCCCACTATCTGACCTTTAGGATGAGTAGGATAACCAAAGCCGTCGTTTCTTTTGTGATATTTTAGAATGATTTGGGTAATGGGATAATAAAACAATGCCTCAAATATCAATCCCCTATCATAATTATAGACCCCGTTGAGACGTATATATGTTATTCGTATATTGGATATTGGAGCAGAGAATATGCCTCTTCTTCTCCTAAAAGAGCTGCTATATCTTTCTCTCTTCTTTGTGCTTCTTCTAACGTATAAATACCCAAGTTGTGCAAAGCGACATATGTTGGGCGTGAAAAATTAGCCTTAGTAACACGAACAAAATCTACAATATTGTCGGGAACGCCTAACTGGAGGCGAATTGTTAGCCTTTCGATAGTTTCTCCGATATTAATCTGTTTTGGATAAATAAAAGAAATTATTGTCGCAATGGGATTCAAAACATCTTTGCACCTATCAGCAACTTGCTGAACGGCACCAGATGCAAAACGGTCATACCAATGTTGATGGATATGGTTTTCTATATCTGAAATAGGCTCGCCATTAATCCAAAATAAGATTGCTGAAAATTTCTTACATATACCAAGCCTAGAATAAACATCATTATGAACAAGCCTTCTTAACTCTGTTTCCCAGTAGGAATAAGAGCTTAAATGCCTAAACACTTCTTGTGGCCATCTTTGTTGTTCTTTCCGACTTTTGGCATTAACGGCTACAAAAATGTCATTTATTTCATGCGTCAAGCATGCTGCTGCGATAATAGTTTCTATGGAAATAGTGTTTTCATGAATAACTTTCAAATAACTACTGACCCTTATTGCAGAGTTAATCTGCAATCCTTCTTTACCACACGCTTTTCCAAGTTCTGACAAATAAAGTTTCCCTTGATCTTCATTAATAAAATCAGCGCCAACCAATGACTTAACTTCTCTTTCTATATTCCCGGCAATGTTGTCAAGAGCATTAGGTTTCACAGAACACATGGCAAATGAGTTTATTACAAACTTTTTTATATCATCTAAAGCTAATTCCTGAGCTGTTGCCAGCACTCTAACAATAAATAATGGTAAATCTGCCATTTGAAATGCTGATTTCAATTCTGGTGGATTTGCTTTAATATAGGAATTCCATATCTGATAAGCCTCTGATTGACTGAGAACTACGGTAATAGCCTTACCCTGATTTGTTATTCCTAACCTCCCTGCTCGCCCAATCATATTTTTATATTCTGGAACACTATATGGAGTTGGTGTTTTACCCGGATGCTCTAACTCAGCAATTATAATCGTGTTAGCAGGGGTATTAATTCCCATAGCGAGAGTTGGCGTAGCCACAATAACCTTAATCTGACCGCTAGGTGAACGGAAGTCATCCTCAATTGTTTGGCGCTCTATACGTGTCAAATCAGAGTTATGGAAGGCGACACCATTCTTTAAAGTGTCTATTAAACTTTGTGTTGATAAAGATGGGTCTGATTTAGGTATTCTGTCAATTGCTTCCTGTGCAGGTGGCAAACTTAAAGAATTAGATAAATACCTCGCACAGGCTCTTACAACAGCTCTCTGATTGCGAAAGACAATAACTCTTTCATTTTTAGAAATTAATTCCTGTACTAAAGGAATAATAATATCTTGATTGCTGCCTTTTCCTCGATATAAATGGGAAAGAATTGACAAGTATTTTTCTTTGTTCTCATTATCAAGATAATGAAAATTACCGCTATAATCCATCGTTCCTTCTAGTAAAGGAATGGGTCTTTGTGTTGATCTAATTTCGACAGCGTTAAGCCACTTATCAAAGCTATTTAGGTCGCCCAGAGTAGCGGACAAACCAATAAGCTGAGGAAAGTTATTTTGATTTCGTGTCTCTTTCAACAATGTTAACAAGAATTCTAAAGTTATTCCTCTATCTCCTTCAGTGATCAATTGTAATTCATCAATTATCACTAAGCCTAGTCTTTCAATAAACTGAGGATTAGCTAGTATCCAGTATAGAAATTTTTCATTTGTAAAAATAGCTATATCGAACTTATTGCGAGCTATTTCTGAATCATTATCTTGAATATCTCCACATGAGCGAGCTATTCTAATGCCATATTCAGCATATTTGCGTGTAAAATCATAGTATTTGTCATTTACCAATGCTTTCATCGGAACTAAATAGACACACTTTTTTTGATCGATTAGAGCAGTTTTAGTTGCAGCTACTTCCCCAATGAAAGTTTTACCTGAGGACGTTGGTGCGACTACAATAGAAGAACCTCCCTCAAGAATCTTTGCCTTATTTATGGCTTCTTGCTGCAAAGAGTTAAGCGTGGGAATATCTTGCTTCCATATTCTAATTACATCTTGAGGGATTCCAAAAATCTCAAGATCATTTAAATCAGAAGTAACTTGTTTACTTTCAGCGGTAGGATTAAGTTCAAGCCAATGTTTTCCTTTTAGAAAAATGGGTATTTCTAAATTTCCTTGACTTTGAAAAGCAATATACGGATTCTGTATTTTCCCGATTTTTACAGCTTCAGCTTCAACTTGCTTAGTAACCAAATCAGCAAGCTGCATTAATGAAATACTCTTGCCAGATGCAACGTTATCACCATTAATAAGTGCGTTAATTAAAGATGCTGTTAGTAATCCATGTCCTACACGATTATTTTCCCAGGCACTTTGTTTGGAGCTTGCAGCGGCAATAAGCAAAGCTCCTTCTCCTTTTATTAATTCCAGCAAATCATTTTCTTCATCAGAAATATCACGTTTTAAAACACCTAGTTCTACGACTTTTGCTCCTGTGCCGCCAGAAAAACAGCAGTCTAATACAACTAATAATCTCTTATTTTTAAATCTTTTTATCCAGTCTGCAACTTGATCAGCCGAAATGCTTGTAGTATTAAAATCATTTTTATCGGTATCATGGGTTACTAGATGAAAATTAGTGCTTCCGTGTCCGGAAAAGTGAAATATAACTAAATCCTCATCGCTTACTTTTTCAATAATATCATCAAAAGCCTTATTGATATTTGAAAACGTTGCTTCACAGTTAATAAGCTTCTTTAACTCTCCTTGAGGACATGTATCTTTAGATAATGCCCATAAAACTTCTGCATCTTTGGCGCAACAATTTAACTCAGTAATTTCCGGTGATTGATATTTATCAATTCCAATAAAAATCCCGTGAATTTTTTTTATAATCATTTTTTGCCTTATTATCCATGGGGAACTGGCTTACGTTTCTACTTACGAAAAGTTAGAAAAAGTTACCGAGTTATTGAGCTAATACAAAGCCGTCCTCTAACTTTTTTGTATTTGAATCTACTCTTTATGGATATTGTTTAAAAATTAAATATTAACTATTTTTATTTTTAATGACTTTTAGATCTCCAATATTTTTATATTGATCTTCAACAAAATTTTTAATATCTTTCCTATAATAAATATTAAAATGATTTAGCCAATATACCGATTTTCTTTCTTAATACTTCCATTCAACATGCCCAAGCGGTGCTCGATTAAGCTCTTCCCGGAGATACTTCCACTTAGGTGAAAATTTATCCATATAAGCCGTAAACTTTTCACTGTGCTTTCGTTCGAGCAAATGCACCATCTCATGAACAAGTATATACTCTATACTTTCGATTGGTTTTTTTGCTAACTCAGTATTAAGCCAAATTCTATTTGCTTTAGGATTGCAGGTACCCCATTTTGTTTTCATTTTTCTGATACATATCTCGGCCACTTTTATATTCATCTTTTTTTCTAATTTTGCAATATACTGCGGTACTAACGTTCTGAGCTGTTGTCTGTACCAGCTTTGCAAAATCTCTTTTCTCCGTGTTATAGAGGTCCCTTTACGAATATAAAGCTCAATAGTATTGTGTTTTAGAACCACCTTTGGTGCAGTATTCTGTTTTACTACTTTCAACAAATATCTTTGTCCGAGATAGTAATGACTTTCGCGGGTGATATACTCCCGTGCTGTTTCTCTTTTTTGATTTTTAAGTTTTACTTGCTGTTTCCGTATCCAACCCAGTTTCGAAATACAAAAAAGCCGGATTGTTTCCAGATCCATTCTTACTGGTGCCGAAATGGTCACTCTACCCTGAGGTGGATGCACACTCAAGTGAACATTCTTAATATCCTTGTGAATAACATTTATGCAAATATTTCCTAACTCAATTAAATTGTGTTTTGTATTCACTTTGCTCCTCAACGATTCGAAAAATTCGCTCCACCTCCGCTTCATCTTTCAACTCCTTATATATAGCTTGTTTGATCAAATTTTCGGCTGGGATGTTTCCCCGCCAATCAGCACGCCTGCTGCCATATACCGCGGCATCCACCAAAACTGCCAGTTCTTCATTCTTCCCAAGATTGTTATACAGAGCTCGTTGCGCATTTGTCTTTATTCCGGACGGCAGATCATCATGAGTAAGATTTGTCACTCGTTTTGCCAGTTCAGCAATTTTTTTCAAATACTCTTCATAACTCACTGCATTGGCTTTTCGTTCTCGAATAATCTCACTCAAGAGCTTAGACATTTCGTCAAAATACGCAGGGTCAATTAAATGGTCTTTAATTATTTTGACTCGCACATTGTTTTCAATTGTTTCAGCAATCGCTTCTTTGTTGCTTCTTATTCCTTCGGGAAGATTATTAATTGCCTCAGCAATGCCGCTTTTTATCATAATATCAAGTAATGACTGATCACCAAATGGATCAATCCGTCTGCTATCTTCCGCTTGAATATAGGTATCAATCAGGTGTTGCATATCAGCCTCATAGGTTTTGAGGTCGAGTTTTTCACCGCTTGCCATACGAATCTCTTCTCTCAATTTCAGATATTTATCAACCTTATTTTTTATCACTCTAATTTCATCAGTGCTGTATCCAGCTTCACTCATCTCGTCCGCAATATTGGCGTAGGACCGTATCAATCTAACCGCATGCTTGTAGAGCGCGGTTCGCTTCATTTCGCTATCTTTTAAGTCTTGTTTTTTTTCTGGATTGCCACAGAAATAACGGATGTACGCCAAGTTATCTTTTGGCGGCAATACCGGCTCGCAGACCAAAGCTATGGCTTCCAGATCATCATCTAATCGTTCCTTGCCTTTAGCTAAACGATCCTTCAATAAAATATCAATGTCTTTTTTATCCAGATCTTCAGGACAATCCAATTCAGAAGCGTAAACAGAATAGGCGCCTTCTAACTTGGTGAATAGATCTTTATAATCCACGATATATCCGAAATCTTTGTCTTCAGTATCCAAGCGGTTCACACGACAAATCGCCTGAAACAGACCATGATCTTGCATTTTCTTATTTATATACAAATAGGTACAGGGCGGTGCGTCAAAACCAACCAGAAGCTTATCCACCACAATGAGCAGTTTCATATTAGCAGGCTCTTTGACAAATTTTATCCTTGCTTTGTCTTCGTAGGTTTCTGATTTCGATTTACCTGGTTCCGGAGAGATATCTTTCAGTAACTCGGAGTATATTTTATACACATACTCCTTCCCGGTCTCTGTATTTTCGCCTATGTCTTCAGCAGCAATATCTCTAGTAGCAGGATTATAAGAAGTAATCAGAGCACATCTATCCTTGAGTGGTGTATTTTGAAACATCTCAAAATAACGAGTTGCTTCATGAATACTCCCCGCAATTAAAATAGCATTTCCAAATTCAGAATTAAGGCGCGGCTTGGTGCTGAAATCGAACACTACATCTTGCACGATTTTTCCCAACCGTGATTTGGCACTCATAACCTGTTGCATCGTGCCCCATTTCCTTTTCAGTTCATGCTTTTGAAAATCATTGAGTCCTCTGGTTTTAGCTTCAAACCATGCATCTACTTTTTCCTCAGAAGAAAGCTTCGTATCAATATCACGCGCTTCATACATTAGATCCAAAACAACGCCATCCTCTACTGCCTCATTAAATTTATAGGTATCAATATATCGGCCAAATACATCGTGAGTAGTTTGTTTATCTTTTTTGAGCAGGGGTGTTCCGGTAAAGCCGATAAATACAGAATTTTTCAAAATCGCTTTCATAACTTTGTGCATCTTGCCGGATTCAGAGCGATGACACTCATCTACAAATACAAATAACTCGCCCACTGTATTACTCGGACCGCTCTTTAGTTCTTCAATATACGCAGCAAAATTATCTACATCGCGAGCGCTGAATTTGTGAATAAGAGAGCAAAGCAAGCGAGGTAAGGGATTGTTCAATTTTTCCATTAGATCCTTCCCGCTGGTTGTGCGCACAATGTCTTTTTCCCCTGTATCTTCAAAAACCCTTTTTATTTGTTTATCCAGTTCAATACGATCCGTCACAATTACTACACGGGCATTGGGATTGTTTTCCAGAATCCACTTAGTAAGCCAAACCATTATCAAGCTCTTCCCACTACCCTGGGTGTGCCAAATGATTCCGCCTTCTCGTCTGTGAACAAATTCCTGCGCCGCTTTAGTACCAAAGTACTGATGAGGTCTTGGTAGTTTTTTGATTCCGCCGTCAAACAACACGAAATCATATAATATTTCCAAAAACCTTTTTTTATCACACATCTTGAGCAGGTATTTATCCAGCTGAAGCATACTGTCATCCTGCTCGTCTTCCTTCCATTTCAAAAAATACTTCTCTGGCGTAAGAATAGTCCCATATCTCAAACCTTCGGGGTCGTTACCGGCAAAAACGAATTGAATCGTAGAAAAGAATGATTGAATAAACTCTTTTTTTTGATTGACGATGCTCTGGCGGATTCCATCGCCAATAGACACGATACTTCGCTTGAGCTCCAGCACACCAAGGGCGATACCGTTTACATATAAGACAATGTCGGGCCGCTTTTCACGATTACCTCGAATCGTCACTTCTTCGGCAATAGCAAAATTATTTTTTTCTGGTTTTTCCCAGTTAATCAATTGTACTTGTTGATTATTTTCTCCGGCATTTTCTACAACTCCAATCCCATAGCGAAGCAATCTATAAACATTCTGATTATTGGTGTAGAGACTTTCGCCGTAATTGTTAGCTGTACTGCGGAGTTTGTATAAGGCACGCTTAATCAAGGTGTCACTATATTCACGACTAGAGAGATATTTCCTTACCTCCGATTCCTCGATGTTGCTATTATCCGGTCGATTTTCCCAGTTACCCAGATACTTATAGTTAAGACGGTCACAAAATAACGCTACAATTCTATCTTGTGTCTTGCGTTCTATTTGTCCGACACTTTGATTAATTGTTGTCATATATTCGTATCCTCCCGGTTAAAAGTTGTTGCATCATACCTTGCTTGAGCATGGTATATTTATCCCGCTTTTGCTCCAAGCTCTCAATCTCTGCATCCATGTCGGAGAGGATGGTGGCGATGACGGTTTGTTCAGGCTCTTCTTTAGGAATACTTAATTTACAACCAAGTACATCATCTTTTCTCAAGTTGGTTTGTTTAACTCCATCATCAAATGTTAGATAATATGAGTTTCTATTTATCTTATAGAACAAAAACCTGGCGTCAATTTTTGGTCTTAGAGCACAAATTCGTTGATTAACTGTATATTTGTCATTTTTATCCACCAAAAAGCATTTAGCGATAGCTTTGCCATTTGGCACGTCGCTCATGACTAAAAGAATAGAATCGGCTGGGGCTGGACAAAAACATCGTTTTGAATATTTGATAACTTGTCCTTCCGATGAAATAAATTTTGAATTTACAACAATATAATCTCCATCATCAGAGATAAAATTCTCATGGGCTTTACCATTCGAGAAATCAACAATCTCCCCCAACTTCTTTACCTCCCATCCCCCATTAAATCCCGGCAATCTTTTTTTGCCGGTGAGGAGTTGCTGCATCGCGCCTTGTTTGATGGCCTTCTTTTTGGCAATCAGTTTTTCCAAGTGCGCAATCAGCGCATCAGTGTCGGAGAGAACAGTAGCAATGGCAGTTTGTTCGGTTTTAGATTTCGGAAAAGCAATTTGAGTAAAATTAATTAATCCAGTATTCAAATTCATCTGTGAACCAATTTGTCCACTACTTGCCCAATCATTTTCTATAAATGACAAAATATAATAAAGATATTCTTTTTCGATTTTAGGATCTGAAAAAACCACGAAACCATCATGAATGCAAACATCTACCTCTGTTAAAATTGGCCTTCCAACAGTAGCACAAATACTCATTATAAGATTACTTTTTCCTACAAAACGACTATGTTTAATTCCCAACTCTGAAAGTTTTTGAGTGGTATATTTTAATAGTTTTGTTGATTTAGTAACGTCTGAAATTCTAACCCAACCAATTTTAGATTTTTCATCAAACCAAATTGGGCTACCAATTGGTCTTGGGGAAGCGCCTCTCGTTATCTTTGCAATATTACCCAACTTTTTCACTTCCCAATCCTCCGGAATTATTCCCAACTCGGTTTGCTTGTAGTCTGCTGGTATTTTTTCTACTTTATTCATAAATTTACCTTTAATTTTTTACTTCCTTTGAAAACATACAACTTAAGATCTCTTTCGACTTTCCCAAAAATTAAATGAAAACCAAACGAATAACCATATTGCGAGGTTAAAACCGCAAGATTATTTTTATCCTTTTTCATTTTTTCTGCTGTGCAATAATTCCACTTTTTAATTTCAAAACAAATTAAATTAGAATCATTACCACTTTCCCTTTTATGAACAATGATATCGATAAAACGTTTTTTAATCTTTCCACTTATTTGTTCGGGAACCGGTTTTCCACCTCTTCTTTTCCGTTCCTTACTGCCCTCATTATAATAGCAAGAACTATTATAATCACAGTCAACAAAATACCTTTCAGTAAAATAATCTTTGTTAAATTTTATTTGCAAATGATGAGCTAATCTAAAAACCAAACATCTTTCACATAAATCATTATCAAAAAGAAATTTCTCTTTACTATATAATTCGTCTAAACAGGCTTTAATTAAAACAATATACTGTTTTAATTCTGCCTCATCCCAATCTTCCGGAATTACTCCCAGCTCGGTTTGTTTATATCCTTTTTTGATTGTTGTATTTGTTACCATATAAACCCCATTTTTTTAAGATGCGCATCTACTTTACAGGTAAGTGTTTCGGTTTCTGAGATGAGTGTTGGCAAAGGTGTAGCATAACGCTCGGCGAGTTCTTTGATCCTCCCGGTAAGCCGCTGGCTGATGCGATCCATTTCGCCTTTGACCGCCTCCTCGAGAGTCCCCATCCATTTATCATCCACCACCAAAACCTGGATTTCTGATTCGGTGAGTGTCTTATATTTGGCAATTACTTTGGTATCAAGTGCCTTCTCGGCTTCTTTGATTTTCTTCTTTGCCTCGGATTCTTGTTCCCCGAGTGCGAGATATCGCTCCATTACTTTTAGCTCTTCAGCGTCTTCCGGCTTGTTTTTAATTTCTTTAATTCGAGATGTAACATTCACTTTGTTTATCTTTTCGAAACTCGCAAAATATCCTTCTTCATCACTATTTTCCTCAATGAGCTCCTCAATTTCTCGGCTGTTGGTATCAAGATTGGCTTGTAAATCTTCTATTGCCTGTTTCTCACCTGCAAAATAGCAATTAATCACAAGATACTTGGGCACCAGGTCGCATTCTGTTTCTCCCTTTTTGCCTTCTACTGCTGAGAGTTCCGCCTTCCAGCCATCAACTGCAATCAGATACATATCATCTTGCATGGTCTCCGCCCAATATTCCATCAGATGCTGATAAATATCATACTTATCAATCAATCTGGTTTCGCTGAATGCCACTAAAATATCCTCGGATATTCCATGAATAATCTCCTTTGGTTTTAAATCAATAGTCAGATTTTTGAAGAGAATGGTATTTTTTTCTTTCCAGGTGGTAAAGGTCGCTTCCATAATTTTGGCGTATGCAGTAAATTCCGGATGTGAAAAAATAGTGTTCTTGATTTCTTCCTGTGGGATTTTAAGTGTACTATATCCTTCTCTCTTGCTTTTACCAAAAAGAAAGTTTTTGAGTGTCGGATACACGCTCCAGTAGTTTTGTAAGTCTTTAATATCTTGAGTTGGAATGTCGCCCTTGAGATGTGCTTCAATATCCTGGATGTCTTCGGCTTCTTGACTATCTATATAACGAGGAATATTGAGATTGAATTCATTTTTCTCAATCTCCACCACGCTTACCATTCGGGAATACTTTGGTATTTCTAATTGCTTGGTGAATACATCTACGATCTTGTGAATGTCCTGAGCACGCAAACGGTTTTTATTGCCATCCTTTACAAAGCCCTTGCTCGCATCAATCATAAAAATTCCTTTACGGTTATCGGCATTTTCCTTATCAAGAACAATGATACAGGCAGGAATACCCGTACCATAGAAAAGGTTGGCTGGTAGTCCGATGACACCTTTGATGTAACCACGACGGATAATGTTGGTCCGAATCCCTGACTCGGCATTACCACGAAAGAGCACGCCATGAGGAGCAATGCACGCACCCTTGCCGGTAGTTTTCAGTGATCGAATAATATGAAGGATAAAAGCATAGTCACCATTTTTAGCTGGCGGTGTACCAAAATCTTGAAATCTCCCGAATACATCATGTGCAGGGTCAATTCCGTTACTCCATGATTTGAATGAGAACGGGGGATTGGCTACAACAAAGTCAAAAGTTTTAAGTTGAGTACCGTTTTTAAAAAGAGGGGTCGAAAGTGTATTTTCTCTCACTATTTCTGATGTTGGATTATCATGCAAAATCATGTTCATTCGTGCTAAAGCTGCTGTCGCATTATCCATTTCTTGACCACAAAGTTTCACATTCTTGTCTGTTTCATCCGCTACCTTCAAAAGCAATGAACCGGAGCCACATGTTGGGTCATAAACGGTTGGAGTATTGTTTGTCGTTCTTGCAATACCAATAGTCTTGGCGATGATACGGCTCACTTCGGCTGGAGTGTAAAACTGTCCTTTACTCTTACCGCTCTGGGTAGCAAAATTTTTCATCAAATATTCATAAGCATCACCGAGAATATCATCACCCTCAGCACCGTTTTTACTAAAATCAAGTGCGGGATTTTCAAAAATGGCGATCAGTTTTGTTAGCCGTTCAACCATATCTTTACCGCTGCCTAATTTTGTTGGATCATTAAAATCAACGGCAATTTTTCCAAGCGATGAATTTGCCTCTTCAATCTTTTGGATAATTTTTTTATTAATGTCATCACCAATAGTTGGCTTGCCCTTGAGTGCCACCATATCTTTGAAACTTGAACCTTCAGGTACAGTGATCGGGGCATAAGTCACGTCAGCATATTTGTCGGAGATGTATTTAATAAATAATAAAACCAGCACATAGTCTTTGTACTGTGATGCATCCATCCCGCCACGAAGCTCGTCGCAGCTTTTCCAAATTGAGCTATAGAGTTGTGATTTTTTAATTGCCATAGTTTATTTCCTTTTTAAAAAGTAATATTGTATTTCATTTCCTCTTGTAAAGAAATCGCTTTTGTAGCGAAGCGGAGAAAACACTGTATGCCCCCTCCATAAAAGATAAAAATAAAATTTGTTCGTTATAGAAAAGCGTAAGGTGTTCGCTGTAAAATGAAAACATATTTCATATAGCGTTCCCAGTATACACGAAGTTTCGGTGAAGCCAAAATTTTGGCGAACATAGCTACTACCAGCGTCAAAAAAATAATCTTTTATATTTTTCTATAATATTACTCTAATACGACAAAAGGTTTGTGAAATCCTTCTTTTTTGGGAAAATTGTTTTGCTTTTATTCGGTTGTAATTATTATCTCCTCTTCTCTCCATTCCTTCCATTCGAGGTTGGTAAGCTCCGGTAGTTGGAGGAGGTCTTGTGGGTCTTTGAATCCTCTGCTTAGTGAATCTCTTAGGGTAATTATTTTCCGGGCGAGAGGGTCGCTTATTTTTAATATTTTTATAAGTTCATCCTGGGATGCGGAGTTAATATTTATTTTACGAACTTCCGGTTTTTCGGAAGTGGGAGAAACGGGCAGTAAATTTACTTTGGCTATTTTATATAACTGCTGGGTTCTTTTCAGACTGTATTTATTAGTCCAGAGATTTACAAATTGATTCTGAAATATTTCAATTATTTCCGGGTCGTCTATTACCATTAGATTTTCGTCATTTCGGTTATTGGCTGAAAAGGTCCAGTTGTAGGAGCCGGTAAGCAGTAAGCGGTTATCGATAATGGCAAATTTGTGGTGCATTATATAATTGTTAGTGCTGATTCTTGCTTTGAGCCCCTTCTGCACCAGAAAACAGGATTGGCTGTATTTATAATCAACTTGATCTTGATCCAGATAGAGCCTTACCTTTACGCCTCGCTCGCGGGCTTTTACAAGAGGGAGTGCAATTTCTCTATCGGTAAAGATATACATGGCTATATTAATGAAGGCTTCGGCCTGGTTGATGTTTTTGATGATTTCTTTTTGGGGATTGTCGTAAAGGGAGAAGTAGACTTCGGTTTTGGCAAGGGAAGGAAGGAATAAGGTTAAGGTAAGGATAATTATGGTAAGAGTGATAATAGTAAGTTTGGTTTTTGTTTTAAAGTAGTGCATTTTTGAATGTTTCCTTTTCGATTTATATAAAAATAGAAAAGTAGTCGGGTATGAATTTCGCATTTAATACTCTTTTATATATTCGACATAACTTTTAAAAATCCCTTCTTTTTTGGAAAAAAAATTATTAAAAGGGGGACACACTTTACTTTTCGCCATGCATAAATGCGGGTATACAAAAGAAGAATGTCCCCCC
>JAHIPN010000364.1 GCA_018894595.1 bacterium | reverse complement strand
AGCACTAGTATTAAAAAATATAAAACTAAAAAGTGAAGAATTAAATTCTTTGTATATAAGTCTTGAAGGAAGAATAGTTAATTCTAAGATTAACTTAGACACCTATCAAACAGAAATGGTTCAAATAGTTGAAAATATTGATATATTAGAAAATGAATTACAAAAAATTAAGGAAGAGGTTGCTATTGAAAAGTTAGAATTAGCTAACTTAGAAAGAGAGAAAAAAGTATTAGAAAGTACCTATGTTATGCTCGATAACAAGATGAAGGAAATGGAAATTGCCACTGCAACTCCTGAAAACCAACAAAAGATCGCGCGCTTCACTAATCCTGAATACTTAAGTCTTCAAACACAATTAATTGGATCTACTATTTTACAGAAAACATTACAGGCAGAAGAAATACAATTAAAAGAAAATGTTAATGATGCATGGAAAAGAGTTGAGGCGTTAAAACAAGAATTAGCGCAGGAGAAATTAACTCAATCGCGTCTGGAGAGAGAATACGATACTGCCAAGGGAGTTTATGATGTTCTCTCTCAAAAAAATGAGGAAGTAAAAATTGCTGTAGCTACAGAATCAGGTTTAGTCAAGATTGCCAGCCTTGCCTATGAACCAAGGGGACCCATCAAACCAAACAAAAAATTAAATATCTTGATTGCCGGGGTGCTCGGCCTCTTCGTGGGCATCTTTGTTGCCTTCTTCCTCGAATTCTGGCAAAAAGGAAAAAGTTAAGGTAGGACAGGCATCTCGCCTGTCATTTCTGAAATGTAGGGGTTTGATTCATCGAACCCGCAATAGTCCTTTAAGATGCTGGAATTATTCAAAAATGTAAAGTAATATATCAAATAATTGGAGAATATTGACAATTGCTTTACTTTTTACTATAATTAAAGCAGATAGTTAAAAAGCAAAATATAAAAGAAGGTATAAAAATGAAGACGACGATAACGGTCAGCAGTAAATATCAAATTGTTATTCCTCGGGAGGCAAGGAAGAAATTAAATCTTAAGACAGGGGACAAACTTATTGTAAAGGCTAATAATGAAAAAATAATCATTTACCCCCAACCTAAAAATTATACTAAATATTCTTTAGGTTTAGGAAAAGAAATTTGGCAAGGCGTAAATGCAACTGAATATGTCAAAAAGGAAAGGGAAACATGGAAGTGTTAAATTTGAAAGGGAAGATCGTAGGTCTGGATACTATGGTTTTTATCTATCACTTCGAAGAGAATCAGCTATATTCTCCCCTGACTTTTTCTATTTTTGAAAGTTTGGAAAAAGGGAATTTTAATGGCATCACCTCTATCCTAACTTTATTAGAAATTTTAGTTAAACCTAAGAAAGAGAATAATTTGCTTCTTACCGAAAGATACAAATTATTATTTGAAACTTTTCCTAATTTACAGGTGAAAACACTTGATGAAAATATTGCTGATGTTGCTTCCAGTTTAAGAGCTAATTATAATATTAACACCCCCGATGCTATTCAAGTGGCTACTTCTTTAGAAGCAAAAGCTGATATATTTATTACCAATGATGCAACTTTGAAAAAAATATCAGAAATAAAAGTTTTGTTGTTAAGTGAAATGTTAAAATAGGTCATAAGTAAGATTGCAGTAAATGGATTGAACAATTCCTCTTCCTTAACATTTATACTCACATATTTACATTAATTGATTGAGTGATTGGGTGACTAAATAATCTTGAATCTTTCTTTGTATTTTGTATTTTGTTTCTTTATTCTTAACTTGCACTTTGCAACTCGCAACTTGCACTTGTATTTCTTACTAACGACTAATTTAATCGGTCAATTGGTCAATTGGATAATTGGTGAATTAAGTACACTTGCACTTGTAGCCCACACCTATACGCTAAACGCTGTACGCTCTACGCTAAAAAAAGAGGTTTTTATAAATATGAAAATAAAACAAAAAATATCTATATCCATTTTTTCAATAATACTTTTGTTAGCCTTGGTCGGCAGCGGCATATTTACCATTGGAACCCTGGGGGTTTTTGCCCAAAATACCGATTCTACACCCAAAACTGTTCCTCGCACCGTCCTGGTGGAACTCTTTGTCCAGGGAGGCTGTCTTACCTGTCCCACTGCAGAATTCTGCCTGGAAGACTTAGCCTACGAATACGGCACCTCCAAATTTATCCTGGTACAGGAACACCTCTGGGGCGATGGCTATGATACCCCGGAGACCAATGCTCGTT
>JAHIPN010000463.1 GCA_018894595.1 bacterium | reverse complement strand
AGTAGGTGAAAATCCCTTTGCAGCTGATACAGTTGGAGTAAATGTTAATCTTACCCGGACTTTGAGCCTGGCAGCTGGTGGAGCTCTTATAGGAATAGGGGGAGCATTTCTAACCCTGGCTCATCAGAATATGTTCTTGATTGATGTGGTTGGAGGAAGAGGTTGGGTCAGTATTGCTATGGTAATTTTCGGCAATTGGGATCCACTTAAAGGGGCTATTGGGGCGGTTATCTTTGGTTTCTTGGATGGGCTTCAACTTAGACTTCAAGGTCTGGGGATTCAGATTCCTTTTCACCTATTCCTTATGATTCCTTATATCATAACAATTGTTGCTTTGGTGAGTGTTTCCAGAAGGGCAGCTGTGCCTGCTGGTTTACTTAAACCCTATCGTAGAGAGGAAAAGGGTGGTTAACCAGATAATTCGAATCGATGGTTAAAATGGTTAGGGAGCAGTATCAGAATATAAAATTAATTAGCTGCTCCCTATTTTGTTTCTATTTTATTATTTTTATTATTTTTATTTTTGGGTTACTTCTTTTCCATCTTTAATTACATGACACGGTGCTTCATGGTTGGTGAGAGCCTCCCATATGTTTTCTGCATCCAGTACAACCAAATTAGCTTTATTCCCCTCTTTTAGCTCAAAATCTTTGATTGCCATTGCCTGAGCTGCTTTTGTGGTGATAAGATCATATAGAATTTCCATTTCCTCAAAAGTAGTCATCCATAACAGGTGAGCTGTTAGAAAGGCAACCTCTAACATATTGTTTCTTCCAAAAGGATAATAGGCATCGGCAATGTCATCCTGTCCTAAAGCTATTCCCACTCCCTCATCGTAGAGATCTCTTACCCGGGCATGGAGGGGTCCTGTTTGAGGGTCACTTACTACACCAATTTTTGCTCTTTTGAGCAGGGCTACAATCTTTCGGAAGTAAGGTTCGGGATAGAGCTGCATAGCCCGAGCATGATGGACCATGACCCTTCCTTCCCAACTTTCCTTAATTGTTTTTACTGCAAGCATTTCTAAAGTCCTGAGGCCAGGGTCACCCGCATCGTCGATTAGCATGGAAACATCCTTATTATATTTTTTAGCCAGGTTAAACATCAGGTCAATATGTTTCTGGGAATCCTCATCAGTATATTCGATCCAGGGAATACCCCCAACTACATCAGCACCCAACTCCATAGCTTCTCTTATATAATTTTCTGCCCCAGGGTCTCGAACTACACCATCTTGCGGGAAAGCTACAACTTGAATTTCTACGGAATCTTTAAACTCTTCTCTTGCTTTAATTAAAGCTTTCACTCCTTCTAATTTAGCCTTTGTATCAGTATCCGCAAAAGCCCGAATATGTGTATTCCCATACTTGATAGCAAGTTTAATAGCTTTTCGAACATTTTCAATTATCCAACTTTCATCATACTGTTCCTTGACTTTAGAAGCCAACTCAATAGCGGTCATAGCTTTACCCATAGAGCCGCTCTGATAAGAAGTAAGCGCTTTTTCTCCCACCTTGGTTAAAGTGTAAACCTTGCAAAGGTGTAAGTGACCATTTACAAAAGATTCAGTAACTAATCTTCCTGCAGCGTCTATCAACTGACTCCCTGTCCCATCTATATTTTCTCCAATTTTAACGATTCTTCCATCCTTGATTCCGATATCCAAGAGTTTTTCTTTTGAAAATCTAGTCCTTGCATTTTTTATTAAAATATCAAAGTTCATTTTAACCTCCTATTTAAAAATAATATTCTATATCACTAATAAAAGCCATAAGTGTAGAAACAGTTTAGTTTTAAGTGTTGTCTTAAAAATAAGAATAGCACAGAAAAATAAATTAAGTCAAGAATGCTGGCTGAATTCAGCCTTAAAGAAAAATTATATCAATATAGATTCTGCTTACATTAAAGAAGAGAAAAGAAGAGGTGAATATCTCGAAGAGTGCAGATAGTACCAGGGTATATATTGTGTCATTTATTGCTGGTTATCTGTTTCGCACCCATTTGTAAAATATTATCTTTTTCACATTTTAATAACCTTATTTGCTTCTTGAATTTTATCTTTGTAAAATCAATCTCTTTAATGTTCTCAGGAGTTAAAAAATATCGTGCTAATTTTACCCAGTCTATATTCCTGATTGTTGCTATCTCGTCTAAATAAAAGCTAATCCAGACATCACCAACCTTAGAGTTAGGTGATTCTTTAGAGAGTTTATTCTTTGTGATATTTACATATGTTTCATCAATATCAATTCCAATAAATCTTCTACCTAATCTTTTTGCTGAAATAACTGTTGTTCCAGTTCCGACAAATGGATCCAGTACAATATCGTTTTCATCTGTACTCATTAAAATTATTCGTTCTAACAAATGTATTGGTAACTGACATGGATGTTCATCTCTATATTTATTGTGTTTTATACGATGAATATCTGTCCAAACATCAGAAACTAATGGGCCAAATGGGTGTAAGCTCGCTTTTTTCCCACCATAATCTTTTAGAAGATAGCTACATTTTCTGCACCGTTTATGTGGATAACGAATTTCATAAAACTTACTTTTCTTTAAATTCTTTACATAATACAAAATACCATAATGAGAAGGTTGCAAGGTTTTTCCCATAGGTGCAGAAGGTGCATCCCAAGCAATCCAATGTTTAAAGTAAGTGCTATCATTTAAAAAACTTGAGTAATAGGTTAGCCATTTAGGAATATTATGTACGAATATAGAGCCAGTAGGTTTTGTGATTCTAACCATTTCATATATCCACTGTTTACACCAAGCCAAATATGCATTAAATTCCTTATTATCTTTATATCCATTATATCTCTTCTTTAAATTAAAAGGAGGATCTGCAAATGTTATGTCCACAGAATTGTCTGGAATATTTTTCATAACTTCCAGACAATCACCCTGAATTATCTGGTTGATATATTTATCAATCATTAACAAGTATCTCCTTTAATAATTGCTTAAATCGTTCTAACTCTTCTTCATGAAATGTAAAAACATCCTCGTAAGCTTTTACCATTCTTTTTAGGTCATTCTTTCTTACATACCAACCAATGCCATCAACGAAACCAAAAAAATGAGCATCAGGATGATGTTTTTTAATTAAGGAATCAATTGAAATTTCTGTTTTTGATTTATCCCCTTGGCCTGAAGATGTTGTAACTAGATATGAGCACTCAATAATTATTTTTGGGTTCATTTTGTTAGGAATAATGAAGTCCATTCTTCGTTTTTCATCTGGAGCATTGCTTATTAATTCTCCTAAATCTCCCCCCTCAAATCCGATTCCCATTTCATCCAAAATATTTTCAATAACTACTTCCGGGTTATTCTCTTTCTTGCCTGAATAGGAACCTTTTTCTTTATAGCGAATCAATGTATCAATCAACGCATCTATTTCGAAATTTAGCTTTGAAATACTCAATTTCTTAAGTTCAAACAGGGGCAACGCCTTAGAAAAAATAGGGATTGTAGAACCTTCAAAAAATATATTCACCAAACCTTTTCTAAAAAACTCACTTTCGCGTATCTTTTTTTGAATTTTACTATCGGACCATTCCTTAATATTCTCTCTATCTCTTGTTTCTGCATCCGTTATCCATTTATCTTTATTAATAAGAACATTTAATTCAGGGTCATCAACTATTCTCATAAAAGTTATAAGTCTTTTAAGGCTTTCGTTTGAAAAACCTGTTAATGCAAGTAAAGCTCTTAATCCATTTTCCTTTTTATAAATTAAGTCTTCAAACAATTCTTTCTTCAAACCCGTATTTTGAATTTGGTTCTTTAAGACAAGTAAAGTTTCCTTAATTGAATTAACATATCCTTCATAAGCCTCTTCAAATTCTTTATTATAAAAATAAAAGGTGTTTTTTGTAATAACAGTGTTGAACTTTTTTTTAATTGAATGCCTTAAATTATTCTTCATGGTATTCATTCTCCTCTTGTTTCAGGTAAGAAATCTTTTAATGGGTCCTTTTTATTTCTTGCACTATCCCTTTCCATTGCGCTCTGAATTTCATTATAAAGAAGTTCGATATTATTAAAATTTAGAAGAAAATGATAAAGATTACTTTCTTTTGTTAAATGTTCGCTATATTTTAAAATATTAATAATATAGTCAAAAATTCTTTCAATCCTTCTTTCTAATCTATTATTTAATAACTTATTAGCTATTTTCTGAGAATATACTCTATAGTGTTTACGAATCAATCTACCGATAAAATACAAAATTACGAGGTTAGAATATATCAAGAATTCTTTTTTTAGAATATCTTCTTTCTCATCTTTAGTAAATGAATTAGGTTCTTTCTTTAATCTGTTTAATTGATTTCTCCTATATTTAGTTATTTTGCTATTTATAGCTTTCTGAATCCTCCAAGGTAAAATAATCTCTTCTTTAGAAATGTCTTTTCTGAAAATTTCATTGTATTTTTCTGAAAATAGTCTGCTTTTCCATCTGCGAGCAAATACTGGATCATTATTAAATGAATAAATAGCTTGGGCAATATTTGCTAATTCTATTTTACCTTTATACTTTTTCTTCTCCTCCTTAAGAACTAATTGCCAATCACCTTCTTTTATAGAATAAAAATATGGCGGTGAGGATTTACGGATTTCTTCTTGTAACCTTTTCTGTAAAGGATCATTTGATTTTAATTGTAATGGATTAACAGGATTTTGCGAATTTGTATATAAAGTGATTAAGTCTACATCTTCTGTGGGAGCTTTAATAAAACGAACAATCACTTGAACATCTTCTGGAATACTCTTCCATTTTTCTTCCCGCTCTTTTGCTTGAGATAAGCAAACCGTTGTCTGACAACATTAATGACCTGAAAACCCTGTACTTCCAATTTAGGTGTAACAGTATTGCCCTTAACCTTGAAATTCCGGCATACGAAACTTATCCCATTATTGTAATACCAAAAATTTTTACGTTCATTGTCATCTAATATTGTATCAATAATTTTTGCGTTAATACTTTCTTTTCTTACCCCGCGAAAGTATCTTATATTTCTTTCAAAGAGATCCTCACCATATTCCTCGTATAACTTTAAAAGGTCTCTTCCTTTAACTGTCGCTACAATTGAAGGTATTTCCTTTTCTTTCGTAAAATATTCACCTTGTATTAATTCAAATTCATATTTCTTATCAACAAGAGGGTTCTGATCTTGTAGTTTTGATTTATAAAGTTTCAGGATATCATCTATATCATGAAAATGCATCTGTACCCTTTCTCTAAGATCTGAATTATTAAAGACTATCCGCTCATGTTTTGCTTCGTTTGAGAATTTACCAAAAGCAAAAAAATGAAGTTGAACCTCTACTCCTTCGTTCCATCTTTCAGAGAATATTGAAGCAAGATTATAAAACGTGGTAAATTCAGTTTTTTAGTTTCTTCGGGTTTTCTTAACCAATCAAGACAGCCTTTAAATAAGACAATCTCATTCCCTCCAACTCTCTTTTCTATATCATTAAAGAACTTACACTGTATTATTTTAATATTTTCCTCTTCTTCTACAAATGCATCAACTCGTTTGTCATTTGGGGATTCAATAATATTAGTAGCAACAGTCTCCTCATCTAATTCGAAATAATTTTTAAGTACCCAAAAATCAAAAGCTTTTCCAATCTTGTTGTAATTCTCAGTTTCATTTATTTGCTCTATATTTTGTTTAACTGTTTTGATAAGCTCGCGATTTGAAATCGATCTTCTTTTGGTAATTTTATCCATAGTTACCACCTCTTTTGAAAGAATAATATATATTCATCCTTCATTGTATTTCTCATACCCTTTATGGGCTTCAAAATACTTTTAACCAATATTAACTCATATTTTTTACATGATTCTATTATTTTATTCTCCAACCTGATACCCCCGGTCTGGTTTGTATTAGACCCTATAATCATTACAAAATATTTATCTTCCCTTAACACCCTTGAGATTTCCGAACATACCCGGTCCATATCTTCAAAATAATTTTTTAGTCGTTCATCTTTATTTTTACCAACTAATCCAATCATTTTACCTCTGATACCATCAATATTATACCCTAAAAATTTTAATTGAGCTTCATCATTTTTTACATAATCAATCGCGAATGAATATGGTGGTGATGTGATTACTCCATCAATTGAATGATCTTCTAATGGTATTTTCATAGCAGTGGCATTTTCTAGAATATTAACAGTTCCTAAACTACTTATGTATTTTGCATTATTTAATATAAAATTAACAATCGTGTCCTCATATCTTCTGAGAACTTTTGTAAAAAGCTGTCTATGGCTGGAACTAACTACCCTTTTAGAATATCCCAGAGAATCTAAGAAAGCAAGTAGCGCTAATTCATAAATCTTTAATTTCTCATTATCAGTAATTTTTTTTAATTGCATTTTTACATCATTAACATTAAAAAAATTAAATAACTGTTCTGATTTATTAGAAACTCCCTTTAATAATTCAATATTTATTGATAAACTTTCATGCTTTACTTTCGTCATAAATTGACAAAAAGGACTTAAATCAATTGCATAAGAGTTTATACCCATTAATGCGGATTCAATATTTGCAGTTCCACTACCACACATTGGGTCCAAAATAGTTTCGCCTTTTTTTATTCCAATGATATTTATCAAAGCCTTAATTAATTGAGGATGAAACTTTCCACGATAAGGAAACAATCCATGTGTTGCATAGCCTGTAGAAAACAATCCATTTTCAAAATAAGCTTTTGTGTTTGCTGATCGATTATCTGTAAGTGCTTTGGCAGGGTGGTTATACGTTAAAAAATGCTTTGTAAACTTACCATCAATAGATTTAAAGTAGGCTAACCTATCCAACAAATCGTCCTTTGGCAAACAATTATACTCCAAATAGGCTAATTCAAACTCAAATAATTCATTTACTGAGGGTAATAATTCTACTTTGTTATCAAACAAACTTTGTGAGAGCGGTGTTAGTTTATAAAATTCTATATTTTCAATCATCTCTTGTCTCCAAAGTGTAAAAAGTAAATTTTGCCTAATTAGTTATCACAAAAATTGCTTTCTTTATAATAGAATTAACCCAGGCATTTTGCGAAATTTATTATAGTTGACTGTATATAGTATAACATCTTAATAGAATTATACGAAATTTTTATTTCAATTTAAATATTTAATATTTGATGATAGGAATTAATTTTT
>JAHIPN010000363.1 GCA_018894595.1 bacterium | reverse complement strand
CACTTAAAATAACGCCATTCGTCCGCTATGCCGCAATCAACAACAAAAAAACTCAGCAATGCGGCATGCCGAGCCTCTTGTTTTTAAGGTTTGAGAATCAACAAAAAATTGTGGTGGGGATAAAAAATTTTATGCTAGATTTTGCTATTCGAAATAAACATGAGAAATACCTGAGTGGAAAAATTACATAAAATCTAATCTAGAATTTCCCAAGCGAGCTTATTTTACCGGCAAGTTTATCCCCAACAAAACCAACGACAATAGCTGTTAAAGCCGAAGAAGCAAAAGCCAATAAATTATTATTAATAATAGACAAAAAGGCTACAAATGCAGCCAAAGAAGCTATAAATAAAACAAATAAAAAGTACGTGATGTAATGTAAATAAGACCGAACAACGGGCGTTTTATCGTCACGGCTATTACATAATCCAGCTGATATGCCAATCGTTGACCAACCAAAGACCCATAAAATGTTTAAATAATGGGTACCAAAAAATTTATTGAAATCTGGCTGCTTCACTACAAAGAAAATTATCAAAAAGATGATTCCTAAAAGACCATAAAGACCGCACCATATTAGTCTGACTAAATTCATATTCTACCTCTTTAATAACTTATATATCTTGGCTAAGCGTTGGATTTTAATCATTTAAATAACTATTAAATTTTTTATTTCCTACTACAACGCCAGCCTCCATTAAGAAGTTGAACGCACATCTCTCCGTCAGAGCTATGCCAGCTTGATCCATCGCCAGCAGGCGTCCAATAAACATTTTGTCGTGATGGCAAAGTAGATGGAGCAGGAATATATTGATAATTCGGTGTGCTCTTTAAGCCTCCCCAGTTCAGAGCAGCATTTCCAATATTTTCATTGTACTTTTGTTGTCTTTGTGCCGATTGTTTTAAATTTTGCTGATAAGACTGAAAAAAGTTACTAACTGCTATCTGATTGGATAAAACTTGCTGCCTTTGTCTCTCTTGCTCTTGTTGCTGTTGTAAATACACATATCTATTATATGCCATCTTTAAATCTTGAGTACGTCCGCAATAAGGACAAGTTATTTGAGGAGAGTTATTCCATTGTTCCATAGTAAAAGTAAGTTGCCTTACGCATTGCTCGCATAAGCCACCATATACTTGATGTTGAGCTCCATCGTAGGAAACGGTAGCACACCCACTCAACAACATTACAAGAACAAATAGACAAATTAGTTTTTTCATTTTTTCTACTTTCTGTGATTAGACTTATCAAAAATCCAGGGCTATTTAATCCTTAAAATCCTATCGTAGTTTTTACCCCAAGATGACTTCTATCTGTTTTATCTATAAGATGACTATTAGCTGGATTATCTTTATCTTCAAGCAGTTTAGTATTAGCACAGCCAGTTAATAAAATAATTAATCCTAGCGTAAAGATTAGTTTTTTCATTAAGAAATTATACAAGCCGCACTCCCACTATTTAGTGGACATGCGCCCCCTCAAATATCTAAGAATCAAAACTTCATTCCCAGGCTTAATCCAAGTTCCATCGCAGAACTCTTGCCAGCCTGATATAAAAAGGGAACCCCATTCACATAATAAGTCGTCGTGTTTGACTTCCCGATATTCCAATAATGAACATATGGAGAAACTGTCAAATCAACTTTGCCTACTTTCTTTCCAAAATTTATTGCCGCACGAATACCATAACCCTTATTTAGCATATTTTTTGTATCAGTGACGGTATTAAGAGAATTACTTAACTCACTCGAGGCTTGAGCATAAGATCCTTTGAGAAGAAAATCGTATTCCAACAGCCCGCCAATCTTCCATCCATTCTCAAACTCCTTTTCAGCAGAAACACCTATCGGAAGATAAAAATACTGATATTTATCATCAGCAAAACCATCCTCTGTCTTACCATCCCTAAAGAACAACCTGTATCCAAAACCAGAATAGGGCGTAACTGTAACTCTACTAAGAAGAAAATCCTTGCCTAAAAGCAGTCTAGGCTCAAATAAGTAATCTTTAACTCCCGTGCTGTCTCCACTAGATTTGTAATCTGGATTCCCGTAAACAAAATGTGCATCAATCTTAAAAACATTAACTACTTTTGTCAGCCAATTTTCTATCTGGGGTTTAAACGTGTACGTCCCAAAAACACCAGAAAGTGACCCCTTTTCTTTTACATTATCACTTGATTGTTTAAATATAAAATATGACGACTCAACACCCATATCAAAATTGTGAACCTTTTCAGATGCAAACGCACTTGAAATGAACATCAAACACAACGCAACAACACCAAGCAAAGTAATTTTTCCCATTCCCATTCCTTTCTTGATTAATTAAAGCCCAGAATCATTATCTCCTGTTAATCACTATATGACTTATTCGTCCCGCTCTCACTGTATAAGCGTTGTAATCACCACTATTTTTTAGTTTATGGTTTTATTATACTACTTTTTAAACCTAATCTAAGTTTTTTCTTGGTCTTTAATAAATCAACAGTGTGTTTCGACTACTCAGCAGAAAAATAAGTATTAAATAATTGTAACACCTACTATCGTGGGTGTCAATATGTGGATTTTTGTGGGAAAATTACTATATGGAAATGGAGAATATCAATACTAGATTTGGGAAGCATCTAAAAGACTTGCGCAGGAAAAAGAAAATAACGCAAGAAGAACTTGCTTATCTGGCTGAGTTAGAATACAAATATATCCAACGTCTTGAAAGCAAAAAACCTTCTTCGCCAACCTTAAACACATTACAAAAGCTCACCAAAGCTTTCAACATCAACCTTTCCAAGCTGCTAGACTTCAAATAAAATCTACCTTTTAGTCCTTAAGACATTAATTAACTCTTTTAATTCTTTAACAGTCAAATCTTCTACCAACCCTACCTATTTTTCAAGAAGAGATAAAAATTCATTAGTACTTTTATCTCTTCTATTAGCCTCTTCTATTAGCCTCTTAGATACCCTAATCATTCTCTCCACCTCCTGATATAACAGATAATAAGAAGATAGAATCTAGCATAAAATTTTTTATCCCCACCACAATTTTTTGTTGATTCTCAAACCTTAAAAACAAGAGGCTCGGCATGCCGCATTGCTGAGTTTTTTTGTTGTTGATTGCGGCATAGCGGACGAATGGCGTTATTTTAAGTG
>JAHIPN010000362.1 GCA_018894595.1 bacterium | reverse complement strand
TATCTCACCTATTATCATTTCAATGTTATACTTATCAATTTGTAAAGTTGCAAGTACTGCAGATTTAGCATTTTCTAATGATCTATTAGCTGTTTGAAGCTCCCTTTTTAGATCATTAGCTAATTTTACAAATGTTTTTCTAATTTCTTCAATTTCGGATATATTTAATAATTCTTGTATTTCTTGAGCTCGTGTGCTCGATTCAGCTGTAATAAATTTTAATATTTCTCTTCTAGTAAGAACATTTTGGCCAAGAGAAGCAATATCTATAATTGGTTTAATATATTGGATTTCATTTTTGTCACAGAGTAGCTCATTTGGATTTGACATTGTTCTTTTTAATTCAATTGGTTTTTCATAAGTATTAATTTTTACTATACCACGAACCATTGTATCCTCTGGTTTATAGTCAACATGTGGTCCATGTTTACCTAAGGAAATATTACCTGTTCCCTTACCAATTAATCGAGAAATTTTACCTGTTAATAAAAAATCAATTGAATCAATAACTGCACTTTTCCCAGAGCCGTTAGGCCCCCAAATAACAAAACTTTTCCCATTTGGTTTTATATGTAAATACGGAATCCCTCGAATATTATTAATTTCAAGCTCGATCAATTTCATCGTCTTCCTCCAATAGTGGGAAAATAGCATTTCGTACTTTCTCTAATTTATTTAATTCAGAGTTATTTCGTATTTTTTCAAGCTTACTTGTAGTATCATCATCAAAAAAATTATTTTCCCGAAGCTTTACAAACATTTCGTCTAAAATTTGGTCGGAAATAGATTTATGCGATACATTATTATTTGGCATTTTTATTTCTCCTTTCAGATTATTTAAAATAGAGACAACACATCCTATTTTTTCTATGGCTTAGCTTTCCCTTTTACGAGGTCTTCCTTTAGGACATCCATCTATAATAATTTCTAAAGTTTCAACCATCCAGTTAAAAAACTCCTCAGACCCTATAGGTTTTCCGCTATCTTTTACCACCATCTTTTTTAAGTTTTATCTATCTTGTTAAGTAATATTTATCTCCTTTGGTCCAACCAAAATAAATATTTATTCCATCTGTTTGATAAGGACCCACGATAGAATCTTTTTCTGCAGATAGATCAAACAATTTAACAAATTGAGCGAAATCGTTAAACCATTCCTTTTCTGTGCTAAATGAGTGAACAAGCATTAAAGCATTTTTAGCTCCAATTCTTTGAGCCTCTATTATAGCTGAAACAGTCCTATGTAAGAGTTGATATCTAATTTGTTGAACTTGAGTATAATTTAAATTTAATTTATTTAATAAGAAGTTCAATCTTTTCTGTTTACCGGAATTTCCACCAGAATTACTTATCCAATTCGATACCGGTTTATCAAAGGGTTCATTGACTTTTCCTTCAATCATGATAGAAATAAGATTATTATTACTTTTTGCTATAACATAAATATCATTTTGAGATTCTCTCTTGCCCCCAGGTAATGGAACTTTGTATTCCGGAAAAGCAAATAATAACTCCACATTTTTAAATAGATCTATTTTTGATTTCTGAAATGTCGTTACAATATTCACTGGAAAACCATCTGCCTCTTGCCAACAATATGCTAAAGTCCTTGCCGAATAACCTCCCTTCCATTGCCTTTCTGGTTGTGCCAATAAATCTTTCCACCTATCAGGTGAATCTGATGGAATATATATTTTATTCACAATATGTTACCTTCTTTTTTTTCGACTAACTTACCCATTTTACTGAAGTTGTTTTTTTATTTTAAACATCTCGTAGGGACAGGAGATTCTCTGTTCCTACAAATAACCATCCCCTGTTACATTATTTTTTTGAGAACAAACCTTGAAATTCAATGTATTTAACAGTGCCATTTTCTATGTCTATTTTTAAAGCATCATAGATTTCTCCTTTTGCACTAAAGTAAAGAACTTGCCATCCTAATTTAGTAATTTTCTTCAATACATCAATCTGTCTCTTTAATCTATCAGAATCAGCTTTTACAAATGGATCATCCATAATAAAGAATCCTTTATTGCCTTTTAGGAGTTTTTCTCCAAGGGCAAGACGAATAGAAAAATATAATTGGTCGTAGGCACCACCAGATAATTTTTCTGCTCCCAGTATTTCCCCATCCATACGTTTAACTTCAATCCCTTTTGTCTCTTGACTAAAAGTAACTTCCTTATAAAAACCATCTGTAATTTCATTAAAATACTTTGAAATAGAACTCTCTTCACCAAAAAGCTCGGAAACCTTTTCTTTTTCTTCTGCTTCTATTTCTTCAAAAATTTTTATGGCTTCTAATGCATTATCTTTGTTGCTCTCATTTTTGTTTATAAATCTTTGCAATCTATCTATAATCGCTTTTAAATCTACTGGTGTATTACAGTATAATTCTTCTTCTGCTCTCAAAATCTTGTTTACTTTTCGCTGTACCTCCCCCATTTCCTTTTGAAGAGAGTCCATCTTATAATTTATCTCTTCCAGCTTCTCTTCAAACCCACGTTTTTTCTCTCCCAATTCTGTTACAGCGGTTTCACTATATTTTATCTCCTTCGCTTTATCCTTATACTCTGCAAAGTTCCCAATTTCTTCATCCCATTGCGAAATATTTTCTTCTAATTTCTCGCGCTTTTCCCCGAAGTAGCTCTTCAGGACGCTTTCTTGTTCTCCTATTAGCTTTTCGAGTTTCTGTTTCGCTTTAAATTTCTTGGTGTATTCATCTAAAGATCCTTCTCCTGACTTTATCTTAAATTCATCTATCTTATCTCCGGCATCTTTAATCTTTTTATCTATGCTGGGGATTGCTGTATTTCGCAATTCATTAACTTTTTCTTCTAGATTTTCTTTCTTCCTTTTTATATCTTGTAACTCAATATTTTTCTTATAATATTCTTCATCAAACTTTTGAATTTTTAATAAAATATTTCGTATATCTTTTGCATCTAATCCGTACTTTGAAAGGTTTAATTTAATCCTTTCAAACTCTTTGGCAAGCAAAGCCTCATCTTTAACCAATTGAAACTTAAATACCCCCGAAATTACCGTTAAAATTAAAAAGAATACTGCTAAAATATAAAATGGCAATGGCACATTAAGAATAACTCCGAGCAAAGATATCCCCAATAGAATTGCAGAAATTATACCCGTTAAAGTAAAATATCTATTTTTTCTCTCTTTTTTTGCTAAATTTCCGCTCTTAATTTCATAATTCTTCAATTCTGGTTTAGTTTCATTGTCTAATTTTTTCTTTCTCTCGTCTAAAACTTTAAAGTCTCTTTCTACCTCACCTAATTTTTTATTTGTCTCTTTAAATTCTTCTTCGTTTTTCTGAAGTGCTGTAAGGCGTCCTTTCTTTTCTTCACTATAAGTTTTAACATCTTTCTCACAGTCTCTCCATAATTGCTTATCATCTTCATTGTAGATTTTCAAATCCCTAAATTCTTCGAAAGCCTCTTTGAGTTTATCCAGGGTTCCTTTTCCTTTTTCGTATTTCTCTCTCTTTCTAGCATCTTCAAGAGTTACCACTTCTTGTTCAACCCCTTCTATCTCTTCCCTGCACTTGACTGACTCTTCTTCAAGTATGTCGAATTTTTCTTTTATAATTTTATCTTCTAAAATATTTATTTCCTCAAGTAATTTAGATGCATCATTTAATCTAGATTTTATATACTCGAATTCCTTCTTATCAGAAAATTCAGAATCACTTTCTGCCCGTGTTAATCTCCCTATCTCCTGAAGCTTCTTTTTTATAGAAGATATTTCTTTTGTTCTCAAGCCTGTAAGACGGTCTGTCACATTAGTATAAAATTCACTCTCCTGTGCAATGGATAAATCACTATTCCGTATTATAAAAATATTACGACACTCTGAGGTCGTCAGGCCTACTGTTTTTGTTAAATCTTTCTTCTTAGATAATTTTATTTCCTTGCCCTTATCGTCTTCTATAATTATATAGCCTTCTGGTTTTTCATCTACTCGATTTATTTTCTGGAATTCTTTCATGTTTCTTCCCAGCAACAATTTTACAAAGGCGTCTATTGTCAGGGTTTTTCCATCTTCGTTTTTGCCAAAAAAAAGGTTAAATTTATCTAATAAAATTTTTCCTGTATCTGGTAAGGGACCATAACGTGTTATTGAAAACTCTTTTATTTTCATTATTTCACTTCCATCATCGCTTTAATCGCTATTTCCTGTATCGATTTCTTCTTTTTTTCTTCGTAATCAGATTCTCTAAGTTTACACATAATTTTTTTGAATAAATCATCTTCCAATATTGTTTGTATATCTTTAAACTCGTATCGTTCTTCAATACATTTTTTATTGGTAATTTCTTTTATTTGTCTAACAATCTCAGATTCGCTCATCTTAATTTCTTTGCCGTTAACATATCCTTTAACTATTAAAATAACCCTAGCTTCCGGATGAATTTTTTTAATAATTGTTTTTACGGTCTCTAATGGTTTTTCATTTATGTATGGATTAAATTCTATAACCACTTCTTCAAAATGCGGTGTATTAAGAAGTTGTTCCTCTGGTGGCTTTCCAACCTCAAAAATATTTACTTTTCTCTGTCCTTTTTCTCTTTTTGTTATTGAAATAGGCGAACCAGGATAAACAAAGTATCCACCATTCTCCAATTTCCACATGTCAAATTTTGAATGAAAATGGCCAGCAAGCACATAATCAATATTTAAATCATTAAAATATGAAAGTTTTACGGGCATATATCTTTCTTCTCCCTCATCGCCAAAATCTCTCCTGGAAAAAAATGCGTCAAGTAATTCACCATGGTAAAGCAAAATATTTTTCTTATTAGGAGTTAATTTATTTGCAAGAGAGTGTAGTTT
>JAHIPN010000361.1 GCA_018894595.1 bacterium | reverse complement strand
ACAATACCCGGGCAGAATCTTCAGATGTAGATAGTATTTTTGCTGCATCCTGGTAAGTAAAGTATAATTTATTTATTTTTTTTATATCATTATATTTCATAGAGCTAAGCACACTTAATTAATATTTTTGTTAACATATTATACTTTGGTGACAAAGAATTTGTCAAGTGAACAAAAACAGTATCGGGTAAGAGCGGTATTGAGTACTCGTTGTAGGGGCAGTCCTTGGATTAAAAAAGGGGACAGGCTACTTTTTTCCAAAAAATCAAACGTAGAACAAGGTGTCCCGCCTGCTAAAAAAAGTAGCCTGTCCCCTTTTTAATATATCAACTAACCTTTAAGCTCTTAATCCGCTGAAGGCGGGAATTATGGTCTAAAAGCTTTTTCCTCAGACGAATATTAGAAGGGGTAATCTCCAACAATTCATCCTCCTGGATATAATCCAAGGCCTGTTCTAAAGAAAACTGACGGGGTTTCTCTAAACGCAAGGCTTCATCCGAACCACTCGCACGCATATTGGTAACGTGCTTTTTCTTGGATACATTAACTTCCAAATCATTAATTCTCTTATGTTCTCCCACAATCATCCCCTGGTAAACTTCTGTAACCGGGCATATAAATAACGTTCCTCTCCCCTGAGCATTATGAAGACCAAAGGTACTGGTTATTCCGCTTTCATAGGCAATTAATACTCCCCGAGAACGAGTAGGGATAGGCCCCTTGTATGGCTGATAATCAAGAAAGAGATGATGCATTATCCCTTTACCTTTTGTCTTGGTAAGAAATTCATCCCGAAAACCGATCAACCCCCTGGCCGGAATTTCAAATTCAAGCCGCAATTGGTCGGAAGAAAATTCAATCATATTGACCAACTCCGCCCTTCTTTTTCCGCAAATTTCCATCACTACTCCTAAGCTATCTTTAGGGATATCACAGGTCATAAGCTCTATAGGTTCACATTTCACTCCCTCAATATTTCTAAAAATAACCTTGGGTTTGGAAACCTGAAATTCATACCCTTCTCGGCGCATCTTTTCAATAAGAATCGAAAGATGAAGCTCTCCTCTTCCTGAAACATGAAAAGTATCTGTCGATTCTGCTTCTTCGACTCTAAGACTCACGTTGGTTTCAACTTCCTTAAAAAGACGCTCTCTTAAATGGCGAGAGGTGACAAATTTTCCTTCCCGACCAGCAAAAGGGCTATCATTGACAGTAAAATCTACAGTCAAAGTAGGTTCATCTATCTTTATTTTAGATAAGGCCTCGGGTTTTTCTCTACATGCTATTGTCTCTCCAATATTAGCTTCACTAATTCCCGCTATAGCCACAATCTCTCCGGCCTCAGCTTTCTTTACTTCTTTTCTTTCTAATCCTTCAAAAAGATAAAGTTTTACCACTTTACTGAATATATGTCTCTTATCGCGCTTGATTAAAGTAACTGTTTCTCCCTCCTGAATTTCTCCCCGGTTGATAAGCCCAATTGCTATCTTCCCCACATAATCATCATAATCAAGATTGGTAATCAATAATTGCAAAGGAGAATTATATTCCACTGAAGGAGCAGGTATAAATTTTAAAATTGTTGAAAAAAGAGGGGTTAAATTATCCTCTAAAGAATCAGGAGAAAATCCGGATAAACCCGAACGGGCGGAAGTATAGATAACCGGAAACTCTATCTGCTTATCACTGGCTCCCAATTCAATAAATAAATCATAGATTTCGTTTAAAACTTCAGCAGGACGGGCATTGGGCCTATCTATTTTATTGATGACTACTATAGGAATAAGATTTAATTCCATAGCTTTACGCAGGACAAATCGGGTTTGAGGCATAGGCCCTTCAAAGGCATCTACAATTAAAAGAACTCCGTTAACCATTCTCAGGATTCTCTCTACCTCTCCCCCAAAATCTGCATGGCCCGGCGTATCTACGATATTAATCTTTACCCCCTGCCAATGGATTGAGGTATTCTTGGAAAGAATGGTAATTCCTCTTTCTCTTTCCAAATCATTAGAATCCATCACCCTTTCTTTTACCACCTGGTTATCCCGAAAGGTGCCGCTCTGCCTTAACATAGCATCTACCAGAGTGGTCTTCCCATGGTCTACATGGGCAATAAGGGCAATATTTTTTATATTTACAGTTTCCATTATTTTGATTTCCTTTTTCTTATTACTTTGTAAAATTGCATTGAACATGCAAACGTAAATGTTACCACAATTGGAAGCAATATACAAGAAAACTTTTTTCTCGTTTTTGTAGGATTTTTGATTGTCAAGGGGACGGTTATTTGGTGTAAAAAAATACTGGATTCCCGTTACCCGCTTCGCGAGTACAAGTTTCATGGGAATGACAGAAAGGAAATGGAAATAACATAAAAGAAGGCGGGAATGAGATATAAGTCTTTATTTATAAGGAAGATGGATCTTTAATTTTTTAGTCTTGGGTCTAAAACATCTCTCAAACCATCTCCTAACATATTTATCCCTAAAACGCAGATAGCTATAGTTAAACCCGGGAAAAAACTTATCCAGGGGGCTCTTCGAAGAAAAACCTTTCCATCACTTAGAATATTTCCCCAGCTAGGAATTTCCGGCGGTATACCTACTCCTAAAAAACTAAGACTTGCTTCGGATAATATAGAATAAGCAAAAATCATAGTACCCTGAATAATAATAGGGGCCATACAATTAGGAAAAACATGTAAAATAGCAATCCTTAAATTACCAGCTCCTAATGCCCGAGCCGCTTCCACATACTCCAGTTCCATCTGCACCAAAACTGCACTTCTTACCACCCGGGTCATACGGGGAGTGTAAACTATAACAAGAGCTATAATAACATTGCTTAACTTAGAACCCAAGACTGCCATCATGGTAATCATTAAGATAATAGAAGGAAAAGCCATAAAGGCATCTAAAATACGCATTAATATTTCATCGACCTTACGAGAAAAACCAGCCAGTAGTCCAAGAATTGAACCAAATAAAGTAGTGAAAAAAAGAACGCTTACTCCTACTACCAAAGATATTCGTGAACCAAAAACAACCCTACTAAAAAGATCTCTACCAAAACGGTCTGTTCCAAATATATGGTCCTTATCCGGGCTCTGCAATCTAATACCGGGCTCCATATCTCCCGGATCGTAAGGAGCTATTATCGGAGCAATAATGGCGATAATAACTAACAAACAAAGAACAATTATTCCAAATAAAACTGCCCCATTTCGGTAGAAAATTTTATACCGTGAAAAAAAACTTTCTTTATCCTTTTTTTGCATAGCGTTACCATAATTTTCTAATGAAATTAAATCTGCCATTTAGCACCTCTTAATACTCAATTCGGGGATCAATTATTACATATAAGACATCGGTCACTAAATTGATAATAACCCACATAGCAGCAATATATAAAACTATACCCTCAATCACCGGATAATCTCTGGTAAAAACAGATTTTATTAATAGGCGGCCAACTCCGGGAATATTAAAAATTTGCTCGGTTACCACTGCTCCGCCCATTAGATTAGCAAAAGAGAGCCCGATAATGGTGATAACCGGAATTAAAACATTTTTTAAAGCGTGTTTATAATTTACCATTAATTCTGATAAACCTTTAGACCTCGCTGTTCTAACGTAATCACTCCTTAAAACTTCCAACATATTAGACCTGGTCATTCTAGCAATCAGAGAAGTTTGTCCAAAAGCTAAGGTAATGGCGGGGAGAATTAAATATCTCAAACTCTCACCTAACCCCGCATTTAAAGGTTTAAATCCGGCCGGGGGCAATATGGAAAGTCTAATGGAGAAAAATAAGACCAGCATTAACCCCAGCCAAAAATTAGGGATAGAGACTCCTGCAGAAGTTATCACCATTATTGCTCTATCTAAAAGATTGTTATGGTTAATAGCAGCAATTACCCCGGTTATTATTCCTAAAATAATTGCCAGAATAATTCCCAAAAAAGTTAGAGTTAAAGTTACCTTAAAGTGTTCAAACACTACCTTGGTAACTTTCTGCCCCTGAAAAAAAAGAGACGTACCAAAATCCCCTCTCACCACATTAGAAATCCATTCTACAAATTGAATAGGAATTGGCCGGTCTAAACCCATGGTCCTGGAAAAAGCATCAATTTCTTCGGGAGTTGCCTCAGGACCTAACATCATAGCTGCCGGATTACCGGGAATTAAATGTATGATAAAAAAAACAAAGAGTCCGACAATGAACATAATGGGGATTAAGGCTAAAATTCTTTTTATTATATAATTAGTCAATTATACTCCTCGTTTCTAAAATACCTTCAACTTTAATTTAAATTTAGAAGCCGGATACAATTATCTTATATCCGGCTTCTAAAATTTTAACTATTTTCTTATTACTCTTTCCATACATTCCAGAAGAATATTTCATTCATATTCTTAAAACCTTGAACATTTTTAGCTGCAATCCTGAAATTCGCATAATCCCCTACTTTAATGGTGGGAATCTCGGTATAGAAAAGTTCTTGAATTTCTTCCATCAATTTATATCGTTTATCAAAATTAGTTTCAGTTCTTAATTTGTCCATTAACTCAAGAAGCTTTGGACTTTCCCACCAACCGGCATAAGCTGGATTCAAAGGAGTAAACATGGTGGGGTCAGGTTTGGTAGTCATACCTGTGCTAAATAGATTCCATAGCTCCGGATTTTTCCGCCTATCTGCCAGGGTTGCCCATTCCATTGCTTGCAAATCGATATTAAAGCCAGCTTTTTCTAATTGATTTTTAGCGGCTAAAGACAAATTATATTCGAGCTGACCTGACATCCAAACAATCTCTTCTCCTTTATATCCAGCTTCTTCTAAAAGTTTTTTAGCTTTTTCAATATCTCCCTGATTATATTTCTCTTTACCCACATCAGACCACCAGACTTGTTCTTTTAACATAATACTGGGATCTAATCTCCAAAATGCTTCATCTCCATATCCGGCAGCTAAAATTGGGCCCATATCCAGAGCGGTCAAAAAGGCTTCGCGCATCTTCACCTCGCTCATTATTCCCGCTCGCTTATTGAATTGAAAAGCAAACCAGGCTCTGGGAGCAGAAGGTAGTGCTTGAATATCGGGATGATCTTTAAGCCGATTATATTCATCTGCAGGTACAAAATCGGCAAAATCATATTCCCCACCCTCAACACTGGTTAAACGCACCGCTTCATCTGAAATGGGGATAAACTGAATTTCATCAACGTAGGCTACTTTTTTACCGCCAAAACCATTGGCTGGAAATGCAACGGGTTGGTAGTCCTCAAAACGAACCATCTTAATATATTGGTGAGGTTTCCACTCTACAAATTTAAATGGGCCTGTCCCAATATTTTCTTCTACCGGTTTATCAGGATATTTTTCACATATATCCTTAGGGTAAATAAAAGCCCCGCCGTTAGGCATAGCCAGAGAAACTAAAGTAACCCCGGTAGGCTTGGTAAGTTTTAATTCAAGGGTCAAGGTATCTTTGGCTTCAATAGATTCAACATTTTTAAAAATACTTTTACCGTATGAACTCATCTTTCCCCAACGTTTTACCGAAGCGACTGCATCCTCTGCGGTAACAGCCTGACCATTATGAAACTTTAAACCTGGTCTTAGTTTGATAGTATAAACAAGCTTGTCATCACTTATTTCCGGTAAATCTGCAGCCAACATAGGAACGGGGTTTAGGTTTTCATCCAAAGAATATAAGCCTTCAAACATATGATATCCGACTACAAAGACTAAAGTTGTGGTGGAAGTATGCGGGTCAAGAGTCGGAGGATCAGCATCGAGGACGACTTTTAAAACTCCGCCCATTTTTGCTTCAGCAGCAGAAAAAGTTACAAACAACATCATAATACTTAAGGTGAGAATTAATCCTAAAAAAACTTTATTTTTCATATTTAAATTTCCTCCTTTAATTTTTCTAATTAAGCGGTCACTAAACTTAGAATATTTAAATTATTTATCTTCACCTCCTTTCCCTTTTAAAAATAAACTGTCCTCTAAATTGATTATTTCATAAGGAATACCTCCTTTTTCAATTTTCTTAGCTCCTCTCTCTGTGACAATCAATCTACCCGGATTATTAAATATAATTCCGGCAACCATACAAACCTGTCCTTTAATTAATACAATTTCAACTTTGGCATTATCCGGATCAAAAATGGTAATATCGGCATCTGCACCGATAGATAAATGGCCTTTATTCTTTAACCCCAGCATTCGTGAAGGAGTTAAACTTATTTTTTGAATCAGTTCACTTAAAGTTAAAGCACAAAATCTCACTAATGATAAACCATGAGAAAGAATGCAATTTCTCGGTATCGCCCCTGCATCACTACTAATAGCATCTACCACAAAATTACCTTTTTTATCCCTTTCTGTTGCACATACTTGAGCCGACCTCCTGCGATTAATGGGAAAACAAACGCCCACTTTATACTCCCGTTTTTTCCAATAATTAATTGCTTCATCACCATAAATATATTTCATTTTGCTGCCCCGTAAAGCATATACACCAGCATATTTTACCCTAAGCGCCTCTTCTAATCCCTCTTTACTTACTTGATAATTGTTAGCCTTTAAGGAATTACGCAACACATAACTTATAGGTATACCATTTTCATCAATTCCCCCATAACAACCATTATGTATGGCTAAATGACTCTCAGAAACAATATTAGATGATTTTTTAAGAATATCCATAACTATTTTTAGTTCTAATAAAGGGTCTTCTATATAACCACGACAATAAGCATTAACATGGGCAATATGCAAGGGTTTTCCTTCGCTTAGTTTAACCGCCTCTTCAACTCCCTGTATGTTGCTGCCGGTTTCAGTGGTTCCTACATGAAACCCCATATACCCTTTTTTCTGGTGGGTTATTTGTAAAATATTATAAGTAGTTTCAGGGGTAAGCGGATAATGGCCTCCTAATATTTTTATTCCTATTGCTCCACTGTCTAAATATTTATTTATGGTT
>JAHIPN010000360.1 GCA_018894595.1 bacterium | reverse complement strand
TTATATCTTGTGCATCCTGTCATTTCAATGGTAAGATTCTTTACAGTTACTTTAGGCAATTCTCCAATTACCGTTTCTCCTCCTATGGTAGATTTAGATATTGCCTTCCCATAGATTGCTTTCCTTTTCCCGTCACTTATGATCTTAGTTATAGTCGGATCTTTAACCACATCGATTTGAGCAGCGGTGATGGCCGTACCTTTTTCTACATCCACCAAGCGAGTCCTAAGGTCAACAGAATTACCCATATCAGCTACGGTCCCAACTACTATGGCTTCCACCCCCAGCATCTTTCCTATTTCAGCCGCAGTAGAAGAGTCAATTATCCCACTAAAACTTTTGCCCAGTTCATTTAATACCTGTTCCATTTTCTCTCGTTCTACAACAGTCATTCCCTTTTGAATCAGGTTAGTATAAAGTATATCCTGAACATTTCTGGTAAAGTCATTAAATTCATTTCCGTAAGTAAATTCAGTGATAGCAATTCGGGTCACTTTTTTCATCTCCTGATAAACCTTATCACCTTCCTGTATAGCCATAACTTTATTAATTATCTTAGCCAGAGACATTTCTTTTCTGACTCCAGTTATCTCTATCTGACCAACTTCTGTCTCCGGGTAACCAATGATTATTTCACCCTTCTTAAAAGGATTATCCTTGTCCAATCTGACTACTTCAAATTTAATACCTTCAACTATACCCGATGCCTGCCCAAGATCAATATAAACTGTTTCCCCAGATACCCCAGCTACATAACCCTCTACCGCAAAGGCTAATTTATCAGCAAGTTCACTGACTTTTTGTGAAAGTACATTTTCTTGAGCGAAGGCATTTCCACTGCAAAAACATAAAGCTAAGGTAATCAGGAAAATCAAGAATTTCTTCATAATACAAAGCTCCTTTCTTTTATTAGATATTATTTTATCTATAGATTAATTGATTGTCTGGCAGAATATCAAAGAGAGCGTCTACATATTTAGGCTGAATTATTATCACTTTCAGTAATTAAATTGACTAGTCCGAATCATTTATCAGCAATTGTGATGTCATTGCAGCCTGTTACATCGCAACCCGGCTTTTATCTCGTTTTTTTCTCCATAGATGATATCTGCGATTGAATATTCCTCCATAACATCTTTGACAACAATCTCTGCCAACTTCTCCCCTTCTATCCTGATAAGGGCTCCACTCCCAGGGTCCGTTACTGTACGATGAGAGCCCAGAATACTAAATCTCTCACCTTTTTGAATCCGTGTGCCCCCTTGGTTAAGATAAACTGTGCTATTTTGAATATCGAGTACACGGACAGGCATTAGAATATCAAGAAACCCGCGGTTTAATTTTATGATTATCTCATCAATCAACTCAGAGATTAAATTGCCAGGTATTTGCTCTTCCAATTGTGCTTGTCTCGTTTTATCAACCGGACTTCCGAGGTCAATAACACGATCAAGTGATACTGTTACAGTGTCTGCCCTGTGAACCTGCCTGGTAGCAAATTCTACTGCTCTTATATCGATACTCAAAATAACTTTACATCTGGTGACATCTACACCGTACCACTCTTGGGAAGTTATAGAGCTATGAACATCGGATAGAGTTCCAATAAGTAGGTAATCTGCGCCCAATTGTTCCTCTAAACGCGCCATCTCTCGGATGGGAAATCCTCCTGAAATTATTAATTGACGTTCTTTCTCAAATTCATTACCATATTCCCGGTCAAAGATGTTGTAATGCTGAGTCTGCACAAGCTGGGTAGTTAGCCGCTGACTTATTTGTCTCGCAATCTCGTTGACGTCAATACCATCGGTATGTTTTAGCCCCTGGAGAGGTATTATAGGCATGACTGCCAAGGTTGATCTTTTATTGCTTTCAACCTTACGGTAAACAGGCACAAACGCTCGTACCCTGGCCTCCCAGCTACCACCATTCATTTTGTTACATGATAAAACTTCATATCTTTCTATTAGCCCGTTGGTATGCATGCGAATTTCTTCTATCACTTCATCCTTTATTTCTTCCCTGTAGAACTCTTCTTCTCCTTCCCTGCGGAAAAGATCTTCCAAGGCAAAGCGAATCTCGCTCAATGCATCAATTTCAACACCACGTTTTTGACGAATAGCTTCAACCAAGCAGCTAACAACAGCTTCATCCGGGGTTCTTCCTATTGAAGTAATAACAACTTCCTCGCTCTGAATAGAACCAAAAACAATGCCATTTCCAACAAAGAAAACCACTAATAAACATAGAACAATAATTTTTATACGCATTTCCTCCTCCAAAGTTAACATTTACGGTTGTAAGGTAGGGTCCAAATGGTCAAGAGCGGGAGACTCCCTGACTCCATCATCATATTCTATTTCCCCTTCTGGAATTTCTTCCTGGGTAGTTATTATTCCAAGGGCGGCATCCCGTGTTGCTGGACTCCACATGGCCACATTTCCGACAATAATATGACCTGTTTTGGAATCATTTGCAGCCCATTCCTTAACAGTTATAATACCCTCTAATTCTACTTTCCCATATTGATTCACAATTTCTTCCACACGTTCACCTATTTCGTAAGATTCCACCTCTTCCACTCTCTTGCCCGTAGTGATACGGATTATGTCCTCAATTTCTCTGAATTGGCTAACCTCTTCAAGCACCAGGGTGCTGTTAATAAAATTCGTCAATGCAGCAATTGCATTGCTTCGAGCCTGCCTGCGGGCGGCCTGAACACGGGCTTCACGAATCTGAGAACTTGTGGTTTTTGTTATTTCCGGTGCCCATTGTCCGAAAGCCACAAGCACCTTCTCACCGGTTTCATCCTCCATTATACGAACACCGTGCACCGCGATATAATCCTCTTCACTCGTAAAATGGGCTTCAAGTTGTCCCAAAATTGTCCTGGTAACAACATCAGATGGACTTCGTGGTACAACCTCTCCTCGAGCAATCTGCCGTGCAATTTGTTCAGACTGTTCATTATAGATTAAAAGTACACCCACTGATTTGAGGTCTTCAAAATTGGCCAGAGTACGAACTCCCGCCAGAGAGCTTACTGCCCTATTCGTAACTACCTGTCCAATTGCATCATGCACAATGTTTTCTCTCTCGCTTTTTTCTGCCACACGATACTTATCCGGGTCAATGTTAAGCTCTCTTAATAATCGGTTAAGGTATTCTTCTCCAAGGTCAAAAGCTTTTTCTGCAAGAATTGAAATACGTTCCTGCAAATAAGCTCTGTTATCCATCTCGCGCCCAATTTCAGGTAGGTCATCATAGAAAAACTCTCTAGCCAGTGTCGTCGTAATCTCCTGCTGCCGGAATCGCGCGAAATCACCTTTCGCATCCGCAAAGGCCCTGTAAAAAGCTACAATACGAGCCTGACCATACCTAACATCATCTGGCTCAAGCTTAATTTCTCCTACTCCCCATCCGATGTAAGCACCTGCGGGATTAGCCGCTGATTGACCAAGCTCCCACCCTCTTACCTTCAAATACTGGTCGCGGTTCTGTTCGAGCTGGGCACCTATTCCGGCAAGCTCTTCTACTTTCGGATACAGGTTAACAGGACTGACAAAGGCTTCATCACTTTTATCATCTTGCACAGCATAGCTTGTAAGAGGGATAACTAGAAGACTTAAAACAAACATTAACCATATACTTATTCTAACCAGTTTACAACCTTTTTGTATTCTCATATCTTTTACCTCACTTTTTTATATTTTTTATAACCTGATAACAACTTAATTAAGCATGGTTTTCAAAATACAAATATCAGTAACTTTAAATAGTAAAATCTTAGATATTCTGTGCTTTTTATTTTTAGCATTGTTTTTAAAGCCTGTATAATATCTAGGCCTGAGACTTTAATTACCATGCTTTCAGACAGTGCACCTTTTTCAGATTAGAGATTCTTTTCTCAATAGCAGTACCTCCTTGTTTTCTCAATTCTTGCCTCATAGTCAAATGTAAATATCTCTATACCATATTCACGATAATGTTATTTAAAGACATTTTTAGACTTTAAAACAATATTAAGTTCAAATAGGTATTATGTATTCTGGAGCGATTGTTTTAATGGATATGATTAATTGTATTATTTCTTGACATGTAAGGTAAAATTGCCTGATAAGCTAATTTATTATTGTAAAATAATCAAGTATCATCTTAATGATTTCTTTCATTATTTATTATCATTTTATAAACAAAAAGGACAGAGTAATAAAATAAGTATTTTACTCTCTTACTCTGTCCTTTTACCTGAAAGATTCTTCCTATGTAATTAGGAAATAATTCTTTTAGTAAACTCTGTATGGATTTTCCTAAAGATTAGGAGTTGCCCCTTCGGTGCTTTTTAATATAAAGCTCTCCAGAGTTCTGTCCGGTAACAGTCCTTTTGCCTGAAAGTTTGGATACTTTTGGTATCTTGCCTCTTCGGCTCTTTTTCTTTTATGATGAGAAGAAAAAGACTCTCCCGTTACCTTCATACAGGTTACAAAATTTAATTTAATAGATTTATGGAAGATAAAATATTTATTTACGTTAAATATTTTACTCTATATATTATATACTACACTTACTTTAAAAATCCTTCTTTTTCTGAAAAATAATTTAAAAAAAACAAAAAAGCCCTTCAGTAAAATGCCTGAAAGGCTTTGTTTATAAGGGTGGTGGAGGCTAGTAGACGACTTTCGCAACTTTTGTATGAGTAATGAAACAGAAAAAGTGTTTCATAAGTTGAAAGAAACAATTGGGGTCTGTTAAGACTTTTAAAATAGAATAACTCTGAAATGAAACTCCCCCAACAGGAGTTGGGGTTAACTACAAGCGAAAACAAGCTTGAGCCCTTCAGGCTGCCGCTACATCTCCAGACAAGAGTCTGAAGTTTTATGCGGCTCAATAAATTTTATTCTCTGGATTTATGTCTACACATTTGGCAAAATAATTTGTTAATTCTTATCAAATGTGTAGACATGAACCCTTTAGCATTTCCAATCGTCATTAATCAATGTTACTTATTGTACGCTACTACCATTATACCTACGGCTCTCAATAATAATAAAGATATATCGCAGGAGAGTCATCTACGATAGCTGATTCTATTTGTCGAATCAATTGTATAAACTCTGTTTCATCTATCGTCTCCCAGGCTTGTTCTATCTGGCTATCAACAGTTGGGTTGTTATAATGGACATGATTATAACTACTTGCAGAGTGATAAAGGGAATAAAGATAGTCAGCCGGATCAGGAGTATCTGTGATCCATGACATTCTAAATAAAGGTGAGTCTCCCTGGCTTATTAAATCTGTAAGTTCATTCCATTCCACTCCATGAAGTTCTACAATTATCCCAACTTGGGCTAAATATGTTTGTATCTTTTCTGCGATAGAAGAATGGAAATCAGAAAGATTATAATACAAATCGGTG
>JAHIPN010000040.1 GCA_018894595.1 bacterium | reverse complement strand
TCTTCAAAACCGGTCATGGCAGTCCATCCATTATCTAAAATAATTACCGTTAAGGGCACCTTATGATAGACTGCATTAATAAGAGGGGGAATACCAGCATGAAAGAAAGTTGAATCTCCTATGGTAGCTATCACCGGTTTTTTAATTCCTGCCCACTTAAATCCCTGGGCTAATCCTATACTCGCTCCCATAGCCACTTCAGTCCAACAGCTCTCAAAAGGTTTGTTCATTCCTAAAATAGTACACCCTATGTCCCCGGTAATAATAATTTCCTCTTTTTTATATTTTAAATTCTTGATTGCCTTATTCAGAGCAAAATAAGTTCCCCGGTGAGGGCAGCCTGTACAAAAAGAGGTGGGACGTTTGATTTCTATTTCTTTAGCTCTCTCTAAAATTTTAGGATCCTGTCCAGACTCAAGTTTTATTTTTAAGAGAACCTCCAGGGCATTTTTTATCTTTTTAAAGGAATAATTTCCGATCAGAGAAAGGGTTTTATCAAATTTTCCTAAAATTTCGACTTTCTTGTTTAAGAGATAGGTAATTCTCATCACTTCCGCCTCGATAAGAGGATCTAATTCTTCCAAGACAAGCACCCTATCTACTTTTTCTAAAAACTTTTTTATCCTCTCTTCGGGCAAGGGGTGAACCATTCCTATCTTTAACCAGGAGAGTTTTAAGTTATATCTCTTTAAAACTTCCCGGAAATTTCCCTCCACCGCTCCGGCATAAATTACTCCACATTTATTATCATCCTCAAAATGTGTTTCATTCACTTTTATTCCGGATTCAGTAACATAAGAATCGCTAATTTTAGAAGCTTCGGCCAACCTGCTCAGGGCATCCAGGTGTTGAGCCATACACCAGGCTGCTCCCGCTTTGGTATATTTGGCGATATCACGTTCTAAACGCGCTTCTCTTTTTTCTAATTTCGCTTTTTTACCTATTTCCACATCAGAAGCAACATGGGAGATTTCGGTGGTCGATCTTAAAAAAACAGGTCCTCCGATTTTCTCAGATACTTCAAAAGCAAGTTTTAGATAATCTAAACACTCCTGCTGGGAAGCAAGGTCGAGCATGGGAACTATCATTGATTTAGCGTAATATCGGGAATCCTCTTCGGGCATACCGGCACTTACTCCCGGGTCATCAGCCACAAATACAACTAACCCCCCGGTGCAGCCACTATAAGCGATAGAAGCCAAAGAATCGGCAGCTACATTAACCCCCGACATTTTCATAGTAACCAGTGCCCTTTTACCGACCCAGGCAGCACCAGCAGCAATTTCGAAAGCAACTTTCTCGTTTGTACTCCATTCTATATGAATCCCCAATTCTTCTTTTTGAGGCAGCAAAGTTAAGATTACTTCTGTAGAAGGAGTCCCCGGATATCCAGTGACAACTTCTACCCCTGATTCAATTATCCCCTCGGCAATCGCCTCATTCCCGGTTAATAATTTTTTCAAATTTATTCCTCCTCGAGAAGGGGAAGAGTAACTGAAGCAGTTGGCAAAACTAATACTTTTGCTTCATCCCCGTAATCTTTTAGAACATCGTTTAAAACGGATTGGGCAGATTTAGCTGGCAACATTCCCATTTCTATTATATCTTTATCTTCTATCCCTTCTGATATCAAGTAAATTTTTGCTTTCTCTTTACACTTTGCTATTAAATATGAGATAACCCCCGAAACTACATTTCTCTCTTTGTGAGCCTTAATGCTCTTAATAATATCTTCGGGAGTTTTTTCTTTAAGATAATCGACAAAATCTTTCCCTCCTATTCCTTCATAACAGGGAGAAATCATAATAATTGTACTTTTTTCTTTAATGATATGACCTATAGCTTCTAAAGTCTTGGAAGCTTGATGAAAACTGATATCCATGGGATAACTGCTGGCAAGGATTATATCCGCTTTTTCTGGAATTTTAACTCCGTAGATATTATTACATGCCTTTACACCAGCTTGATAAGCCATAGCGGGGTCCCCGGCAACGACTTTAACTATCTCGTTTTTCACGTTCATAACCGTGTTGACTATCATGTCTAACCCGATCATCTTGGCTGCTTCTTCCATTTCTTCCCGAACAGGGTTGCCTTTTGTTTTCCCCAAGGCAGCTTCTCCTGTTTCTACATAAAGGTGGTTATAACCGATGGTATCTCTCGAGGATATCCCTGGTAAAATACTTTTTGCTCCTCCCCCATAACCTGCATATCTATGAGGGACTATATTACCGGTAGATATTTTTACATCAGCTTGAGCTACATCTTTATTCACCCATAATTCATTTCCCCTCTTAGATTTTCCAAGATAAAAAAGATTATTATCGGGGTCATGCTGGCTAATCTTTACTCTTTTGAGAACCTCTTCACCTACCTTTTCTTTCACTTCTTCTTCGGTCATTTTTCTATGCTGTCCTCGAGCAATAATTACTTTAATATTTTTATCCGAAATACCCCCCTTATTTAATTCATTCAGTATGGGGGGGATTAATAACTTATCAGGTGTAGGCCGGGTAATATCGGTACAGATTACCACTGCGCTACGTTTTCCCCGGGTAATTATAGGAATGGTCGGAGAACCAATAGGATTTTTTATTGCCTCTTTAATTGCTTTTACATTATCTTTAACACCGGGTGTTTCTTTTAACCAACAAATTTTTAATAAATTCTTTTGGGGAATAGTGATAGGTATTTTTTCTTTTCCATAAGGAAGGAGGATTTTTTTCATAAATTTTACTCCTTTTTATCTTTTAAATTCTTTTTTTTACTTTCATAATTTATCTCGATAAAATAAAAATATTTTTATATAAATCCTGACAATAAAGGGATAGAGAAAAACTCCCTATCCCTTTATTTCTCTTTCTTCACACTATTATAAACTATACTTAGCCTTAAGTTCCTCCCATTTGGGCGAACTCATTATTTTCTTTAAGCCTTCATTTAATAGATTTAATAACTCGGCATCACCTTGTCTTAAACCATAGGCATATTTTTCTTCTCCTGTTCCCCAGGTTCCGACTTCCTTCAATCCTGACCTGGCTTTTAATATTTCCTTAACCATGGTATCATCTTGAACAGCAGAATCTATCCTTCCGTTTAAGAGGTCTTCTATAGCCAAAGTGAAGGTGTCATATACTTTTATTTTTACATCTACACCATTTTTAATCAGGCTGTCTTCTATCCAGTTGGCTCCGGTAGTTCCTCTCTGAACGCCTACTGTATTTCCCTTGCTTAAACCGGTAACCACATTTAGATCAGAATCTGCACGTACTACCAGGGACCACTTGTGTTCATAATAGGGTATAGTGTAAGCAATAACTTGTGCTCTCTCTGCGGTCACAGACAACCCGGAAGCAATAAAGTCAATCTTTTTAGCATTTAGAGTAGGGATTATGGTGTCCCAGGCGGTAGGTTGATGTTTGACTTCAAAGCCCATCTCTTTAGCAATCCAATCTACTGATTCTACATCAAATCCTGCAGGTTTACCCTCTTTGTCTATAAAGGCAAAGGGCGGAAAATCGGGATCAATACCGTTGATATAGGTCTTTTTTTCCTGAGCCTGGCCGATCACTATGCCTCCGATTAACAAAGTAAAAGTAAGAATCAAAAGAATATTCACTAATGTTGATTTATTTCTTTTCATTTTTTTAGCCTCCATGTCAATTAAATTAAAATTTATTTTCCAAATTATCAAAAATATTAGTCTACTCTCTCACCTCGCTTCCTTTCCAAAATTATTCTTTTTCAAACAGCCAAGTATTTGATCTTTGATCCCCCAATCTAGTATAAACAGTTTACCCCAATCCAGGAATTTTTAGTTTTTTCTCTACTATACTAAGAAGTCTAGTAACTACAGAAACCATCAATAGATATATAATTCCTATCACTAAAAAAACTTCAGTATATCTGAAATAACGAGTTGCGATAATTTTTCCTGCCCCGGTCAGCTCAATACAGGTAACCATAAAAGCCAGTGATGAATATTTTACTAAATACACAATCTCGTTAGAACAGCCCGGGAGAGCCCTTCTTAAAGCCTGAGGAAAAATAATATAGATGATTGCTTTAAATTTGCTCATTCCCAAAGCTTGGGCAGCCATCATTTGACCGCTCTTAATTGATTGAATAGCTCCCCTGATATACTCGGAATGATAAGCCCCGCTGCATAGAACAAAACCCACCACTGCCGCCGCAAAAGGAGAAAAGTATATGCCTATAGAAGGCAGCCCGTAATAGATAACAAAGAGTTGTACTAATAAGGGTGTACCGCGAAAAAAAACTGTAAAACTGGCACACAAAAAGGATATTATTTTATTTCCGTATACCCGTCCCCCGGCAATCAAAATACCTAAAAGTAAGCCTAAGGGGATAGAAAAAACCAATAACTTAATAGTAACCCAAGTTCCTTCTAATAAAGGAGGCAAAACTATATCTTTGATAAAATTAATTCCATTCATTTTTTTTCCGCTGACCTTCCGTATAATTCGGTTATCTTAGAAAGAAACTTCCTGGTACGCGCATGTTCGGGATTGGTAAAAAGCTTACGGGGAGACCCCTGGTCTATAATCTTTCCGTCCTCCATAAATATAACCTCATTTGCTACCGAACGGGCGAATCCCATTTCATGAGTTACTACTGCCATAGTCATCCCATTTAAAGCCAATTTTTTTATAACCTCTAATACCTCACCAATTAATTCTGGGTCAAGTGCTGAAGTGGGTTCATCAAAAAGTATCACACTGGGGTCCATGGCTAAAGTTCTGGCTATAGAAACTCTCTGTTTTTGTCCTCCAGAAAGTTGAGCCGGATATAAATTAGCTTGTTCTTCCAGGCCTACCTGTTTAAGCTCTTCTATCGCTTTTTGTCTGGCCTCATCTTTTCCCATACCTCTTACTTTGATTAATCCTATTTCAACATTTCTTAAAGCGTTCAGGTGATCAAATAAGTTAAAGTCCTGAAAGACCATTCCAATCTTCTGACGGAATTGATTGATATTCTTTTTGGTATGAGTTACTTCTTGGTTCTCTAACCAAATTCGTCCCTTGTCCGGGATAGTCAATTGATTTATACATCGTAAAAGGGTGCTTTTTCCGCTCCCCGAAGGACCAATAATAACTTTGGTTTCACCTTTTTTTATTTCAAAAGATACTCCTTTAAGCACTTCTACATTGCCATAATTTTTATAAATATCTTCAACCCTTAAGACAATAGTGTTGTCTTTTTGCATCTTTAATAAATCCCCTCTCTTTCAGTTCCATAACCAGGAATTCTTACCTTCTTCTCTAATAAATTAAGTAATTTTACTCCTCCGTAAGTTAAAATAAGAAAAATTAAAGCACAGGTAAGAAAGATAGGCATAGGTTTAAAAGTTCGGGTAGCAATAAATTTTCCCCTGGTCATTATCTCCGTTAACCCTATAGCATAAGTAACAGCTGAATCTTTTAGTATAATAGAATATTCATTAGACCATCCGGGAAGGGAAATTCTCAGGGCTTGAGGTAGGATAATATGCCAGGCAGCTTTAGCTTTGCTCATTCCTAAAGAACGGGCAGCCAACATCTGTCCCTCACCAATTGATTGCATAGCCCCTCGGAAAATCTGTGATTGATAAGCAGCACTTCTTAAACCTAATACTAAAATACCAGCAGTAAAAGCCGACAAGTCAAGACTCAAAACAGTAAATAGTCCAAAATAGAAAAGAAAAAGAAGGACTAAGACGGGAAGCCCTCGGAAGAACCAGACGTAAAATGAAATTAAACCAGCACTGTACTTATTGCCATAAACCTGGCCTATAGCCATAGGAATTCCTAAAGTTAAACCCAAGGCCAGGGCTCCTCCTACTAATCCAATAGTTACCAAAGAACCCCTAAGCAAATAAGGGAGAGCTTCGTAAATGGATAATAAATTTTCGGCCATAACCATTCCTCATCTTATTAAAATTAATACAACTTCATTGATTTTTACATTAATTTATTTCAGTTTTTTGTTCAATTATAAAAAGCTCGTTTACACTTTTAAATTTATTCAATATAATATATCATTAATACGACATAAAATCTCAAAAACCCTGCTTTATTTTCCTTAAATTATTAAAATTTCTAAATTATCTTTTCCCTGCAACAAATTTTCTCATCTTAAATCTTTTTATATCGTAAATAGCAACACCCGTAGAACTTCAAAATAATTATCTGTCTCAAATACTAAATTGGTAGAAGAAACCTGTTTCATCCCGGGATAAAAAGATGCTTTAAAGGCACTTACATGCTTTTTATACGATATTTCTACTTTAAAGTGCTCCGGTAATTTAATTTTACATTTATCAATATCCCCTTTTAGTATTGATTCTACACTCTCTTTGATTTTTTCTACCGCAAGTCTCGGATGAATACTGATTACGGAATTACCCACTCCTTTATTTACGGCCACGGTCTTGATGTTTTTATTTATTCTGTTCGCCTCTTTACAAATTCCCTCATCCCCGCTGATAAAAACTACCGGTACGCCAACAGTAGCGGCGGCATAGCCATGAATTAAAAATTCACTGGCATACTCCCCATTTAATTTAATATAATTTAAAGTGGAGGAACTTAGAGTATGGGATAAAGGGTTAGAACTTGAACTGCCAAAAGAATGATAACCAATCATCAATAAAGCATCAAATGATTCGTCCAATTCCTGGACCATTAAAAAGGGGTGTTTACTCCAACCCCGAACTAATTTAATCATTTGTGGCAGATCAGCTGCTATAATATTTCTACCGGTATCGTGGGCATCTTTAATCCAAATTTCCTTTGCCCCTGCGTTTATTGCCCCTTCACATGCTGCCTTAACTTCATCGGTCATCTGCTTGGCAAATTTTTGGTAATCAGAGTTTGATTTTTCAGTTTCATCCCAATGGGTAATACCAGTAATTCCCTCTATGTCAGCACTAATATAAATTTTCATAACCGTTCTCCTTTAAAAATTATCTCCGTTCGATATTGCTATCGATCATCATATTAGAATTATAGTATAATTCTCTCTTTTTTAAAAATAATTCTTAAGGAAATTTTAATTTTATAATAATTTTGGGTTTATTGGTTATTACTATTTTTTTACTTTTTGGGTATTAATTATGTTATAATAAAACAAAAAATAATTAAAGGAGAGATTATGACTAATAAAAAAGAGGAATTTAAAGTCTCCGGAGAAGGTATCGTTGAAAAAATTAAAGAAATTATAAAAGAGGGAAATGCCCGAAAAATAATTATTAAAAATGAAGACGGTGAATCAGTTGCTGAATTTCCTTTAACCGTAGGTGCCGTGGGAGCTCTTGTTGCCCCGATATTAGCTGCAGTAGGTGCCATAGCTGCTTTACTTA
>JAHIPN010000359.1 GCA_018894595.1 bacterium | reverse complement strand
TTTTGGTATTTTGAACCCGGATCTTCTCCTACAACCACATAATTAGTTTTCTTGCTTACACTACTAGTGACCCTACCTCCCAATTCACTGATTATTTCTTTAGCCTGAGTACGGGTAAAATCCTTTAGGGTGCCGGTTAATACAAATTGCTTCCCGGCTAATATCTGAACTCCTTTTTTTTCTCTCCTTTTCTCTTCTTCTTGACCAAAATTCAAACCAGCACTTCTTAATCTTTCAATAATATCTAAATTTTTCTTTTCCTCAAAGAAAAGAATTATACTTTCTGCAATCTTGGGACCAATTTCATTAATTTCAATTAATTCTTCTAAGCCAGCTTCTCTAAATTCATCTAAAGTGGGGTAGTATCTGGTAATTACTTCCGAGGAATGAACTCCTACATATCGTATCCCCAAGCCATAAATCAAATTGGCTAAAGATTTTTTCTTACTCTTTTCAATAGCACCTAATAAATTATCTGCAGATTTCTCAGCCATCCGCTCAAGAGAAATTAAATCATCTCCTTTTAAAAAATACAAATCCGAAATATCTTTAATTAGACCTTTCTCTACTAATTGATCAATTATGGCCGGGCCTAATCCTTCAATATCCATAGCATTTCGAGAGGCAAAATGTCTAATCCTTTCCTTTATCTGGGCCGGGCAGGTAAGACTATTACATCGAGAGACCACTTCACCTTCCGATCGAAATACTTTTTCTCCACAGACTGGACATTGAGCAGGCATAACAAATTCCTTCTCCTTACCAGTCCTTTTCTCTTCAATTACTTTTACCACTTCAGGAATAATTTCTCCGGCTTTTTGAATTAAAACGGTATCTCCAATCCGAATATCTTTTCTCATAATTTCATCTTCGTTGTGAAGAGTAGCTCTTTGCACCACTGAACCGGATATCTTAACCGGATCAAGTACAGCTACCGGGGTTAAAGCTCCAGTCCTTCCTACCTGAACGATAATATCGCGAACTTTCGTAGTAGTCTGCTGGGCAGGAAACTTATTTGCAATAGCCCAGCGGGGACTTCGGGTAGTTGACCCCAATTCTTCTCTCATCTTTAAGGAATTAACCTTGAACACCATTCCGTCAATCTCGTAATCCAATTCTTCTTTCTTCTCTATCCATTGCAAGCAGTAATTTATAGCTTCATCTATACCCTGACAGAGTTTGGTATGGGGGTTTACTTTAAATCCGATCTTTTTTAAATAATTCAAGGCCTCTATATGGGTATTGAATTTATTTCCCTCAGGAAAAGTTGCTCTATAAATAAAAGTATCCAAATGTCTTTGTGCGGTGATTCGAGGGTCTAACTGCCTTACTGAACCAGCAGCTGCATTTCGCGGATTAGCAAATAGACTCTCCCCATTTTTCATTCTCTCTTCGTTTAACTTCTTAAAATCGCTTTTCTTCATATAGACTTCCCCATATACCTCGATACGAGGAGGTAAATTTTCACCAAACAATTTTAAGGGAATAGCTTTTACGGTTCTAAGATTGGAAGTAATTTCTTCTCCCATTGTTCCATTCCCACGGGTCGCTCCCCTTGTAAGGATTCCCTTTTCGTAAACTAAGGCAACAGCCAAACCATCAATCTTTAGCTCTATTACATATTCTAATTTCTGTTGAGGAATTATTTTTTTTATCCTTTGGTCAAAAGCTATCAGCTCTTCGGTCGAAAAGGCATTAGCTAAACTTTGCATAGGAGTAATATGTTCTACCGTGGTAAATCCAGAAACTGGCTCTATCCCTACTCTCTGAGTGGGAGAAGAAGGGGTAAGATATTGGGGGTATTTTTCTTCTAATTCTATTAAATCCCTCATTAATTGATCATATTCGATATCTGCAACAGTTGGATCATCCAAGACATAATAACGATAATTATAATACCTAATCTTTTCTCTTAATTCTTCTATCTTTTTCCCTACATCATGGGAATTAAAATTCATCTTTTCTTCCTATATTTTTTTATCCGACCCAAAATTATTCTGATAATTTTTACTTGCGCTTTTCTATTTTTGTTTTTGTAGGGGCACAATGAATTGTGCCCTTCTTTTTTGCCTTTCGTTTACAAAGGGCACGATGCATCGTGCCCCTACAACTGTCTTTGCCACATTTCTAATGAGCAAGATATATCGTGAACGGGAAATTTAACGCAATGCATCCATTGTGCCCGCAGATAATACTACGTAATATTTTCCCAAAACTTTTCTTCTGTTTCATCAGGTTTTCCTTCAAGATTTTCTCTATCGTATTGCCATCTTAAGGGATTGTTTTGAATATATTCACGAATACGATTTAATTCATTTTCATTTCTTATTATATGTTCATAATAATTTCGCTGCCATACAGAATAAAAAAAGGGATAGTCCAATCGTTTAATCTCTCTGGTAACAGCAGATTTAAATAGACGAATAATGGTGGGAATTGAACCAGAAATTGGTTTTCCAAATGATTCATGGGTAGAGGTAGAGGGATGGGCACGATGCATCGTGCTCCTACTGTTATAGGGTTTTTGATTATTTTTGTAGGGGCACGATGAATCGTGCCCTTCGTTTTCGGTTAACATTATAATCCCATGAAAATGGTTAGGCATAACCATATATTCGTCCAATTGAATGTTTTCACGAATTTGAAAAGTTCTTAACCATTCTTTTACAGTAATTTTTCCTAATACATTCAATTCTATTTTACCATCAATCATATATCCAAGTATATTTTCCTTACGATAGGTACAAATGGTAATAAAATATGCACCCGGTAGAGAGTAATTATATTTATTTATTCTAAGAGAATGTCGGTGATGTTTGATGAAATTAGAGTTATTGTTATCTATTGGCATTTTATATTTTCCCTTCTTATTGGCTATCACAGGGCGTATTGCAATACGCCCCTACATTTTTTTATACTTCGTATT
>JAHIPN010000358.1 GCA_018894595.1 bacterium | reverse complement strand
TTTCTGCTATTATTACTGATATCTTATGCATTTCAAGAATTTAAATTTACTTATTTTTAAGTTTTTTATGTATTCGCCTCTAATGAATCAATTTTCGGATTTCATTTCCGGTATTTTTGCACCTTTAATCAAAAGCCAGAAAATAAGTGAAAATTCCCCGATCATGGCAGCCACGAGACCCGGGTAAGCTATCACTTCGTAGCCCGGGAAAAGAAAAATCTGAAAAAATTCTAGCAGATGGCCAAAACATGCAATCATCACCAAGATACCCAAAATTCTGGGAAAGTAACCCGACTTGAAAATTAAATAACCAAGAGGAAGGAGCCAAAGGCCAAAAAATATCTGGGAGATAGTATATCCATATTTGTGCAAATTGAGAAATAACATCGCCAGAGCATTCAACTGATCTGCTCCGAATATTGTTAAGTAGCCAGCGCCGCTCAAAAGTAGCAAAGCAGCAAATTGGTTAAGCGCATTGATGAACAGTACAGAGACACTACCCAAAGTGAATAACACGAAAAGCAAAGCAATGTTTTTGTTAACTGGTTTGAGTAACATGTATAAAACACAGGCCGTCAAAAAATAACACGTAATCATGGTTAGATCGCTTATAAAGCCGATACGGAATAGCGATTCAGAAGCCATGATATTACTGGCTGTTGCTGCGGCATCTCCGTATACAATAAGTGTGGAGCGAACATATTCTCCGAAGATACCGGTTATTGCTGTAATTAGATACAGCAACCCTGCGATTCTTGCTGTCTTTTTGATTGAATTCATTTTTTTCTCCTTTTATTTGTTACTATGTTCCAAAGTTATTACTACATTCCCTTTTTGTGTCCTTTTTCGACATAGCTATAAGCCGCGCGCGTTCTGCTTCAGGTTCTGAGCAAACTCTTCCGCATCTTTGAGGTCTTCAGCATTAGGTCTACCCTTATTCATTCCCCCAAATAATTTAAGGAAACTATTTGTGTTAAAACCTTTACAACTAAATTCATCAACAATCAGGTAACCTTTGGATTGCAGTTTTTCTCTAAGCGTCGAGTGATCTTTGGCGACTTTGGCTTTTCCCATAATTGCACTGGTTGAGAAAATGAATGCTTTCCTGTTGGTGACTTGTGGTAGTTTATTGGCAAGGTCAAGCAGAACTTTATGGTGTTTTGCACTATATATCCCTGAGCCAAAGCCTATTAGACTATACTCTTGAAGCTCTTCTGAATTTATTTGCTGTGGCGTTTTTATTTGTGCATCAAGAACTTTTGCGAAGACGTTAGCGATTTTCTCAGTATTATTGTGATGATATGAAAACAAAACCAATAGAGATTTCTTTGGCAACACAACATTCATGTGCGCACCTCCAGTTTTAATCATACTGTCTGTTGTTGCTTCTTCTCCTGACACAATAAGATTAGAGCGAACAACTTGGGCAAAGATACCGCATACTGCAAGAATTAGAAACAGGAACCCTGCGATTCTTGCAGCTTTGCGTTGTGATATATCAGCGATACGGTTTGTCATTTAATAATCATAGCTACTTTTTTAATAATGTCAAGGGAAATTTAAACTAACAGGGAAATTTAAAAATGTCTTTTAATTATTTCTGTTTTATTTTCTCTATCTGTTTTTTTAGTTTTATAAAATAAGGAGCATTTCTAAGAAAATCAAAGGAAAATACACTTTTATTTATGTATATCAGAGAGGACGCTTCAAACTTGACTAAATTAGTCAAGTATGATAAAATATAGCATATACTGCTTAGCTTTACTTGATTTATAATTCTAAAAAAGGAGGTGAAAAATAATGGCCACAGTAATAATCGTTCCCCGTGATTCAAGCCTGCAGTTTAGACTGGTAGTAGGCACCAATCCGGTAACCGGAGCACCTATCATCAACAGCAAGACCTTTGCTAATATTAAATCAGCTGCTTTAGACCAAGACGCTTATGATACGGCTACCGCTTTAACCGGTTTGCAGAAGTACACTGTAGATGAAACCAGACTTGAAAAAGAATCTCAACTTACTGAATAATCGCTAATAATCATAAACCATAAACAAAGAAGGAGGTGAAAAAATAATGCCAACCGAATTAGGAGAAGTAACCAGTTATAAGAGACTGTATATGCAGTTTAGAGATAGTGCAGCTAAAACCATAAATCTAACCCTGAATAATCCCAAGAACTTGGATGATGGAGATTATCTCGACTTTGCGGCACAGGATG
>JAHIPN010000357.1 GCA_018894595.1 bacterium | reverse complement strand
ATCTGTCCGGTTATCTTTTTAAATGATTCAAGTTCTGTAAAAGCAGAAATATTAATGGCTATAAAAAAATGTCCCAGATTAATAGGTACTGGTTTACCATCCTCTACACCCGATAACATCTTAAGGTACTTCCCGTTTTGCAAGGCAGCGGAAAGGATTTCTACTACAGCAGCATAACCATAGCCCTTATACCCCGCAGTCTCCTCTCCAATACCACCCAAAGGAGTAAGAGCGGCTTTTCCGGTTTTTAAGTCTTGCAAAATTTGATGAGTATCTGTTCTGGTCTTCCCATCCTCCCCGATTACCCAGCCCGGAGGGATTTCTTTTTCTGCCCGGTCATGTACTTCTATCTTCCCCCGTTGAGCAATAGAGGTAGCACAATCAAGGACGAAAGGAAAATCTTCATCAGAAGGAGCCCCATAGGTCAAAGGATTGGTCCCCAACATATTTTCCACTCCAAAAGTAGGGGCAATAGAAGGACGAGCGTTAGTCCCAGTAATTCCAATCATCCCGGCTTCAATAGCCATTAAGACATAATAACCAGCAATTCCATAATGGGTAGAATTTCTTACTGTTACCATTCCCAATCCCATCTTCTTAGCCTTTTCAATAGCCAGAGCCATAGACTTCTTGGCAATTACCTGCCCCATTCCATTATGGCCATCGATAACCGCGGTAGTAAGACCATCTTTAACAATTTCCATATCTGTTTTTGGTGATTGAATACCTGCTTTAATTCTATCATAATATATGGGCTTTAAACGGCCAATACCATGAGAATCTATCCCCCTTTTATCAGCAGTAATCAGCACATCGGCACATATTTGGGCATCCTCTTCCGGGACTCCTGCTTCCTTAAAAACATCAACCATAAAATTTTCTAAACTATCGAAATCTACCCAAACGATATCCTTAGAATTATTATTCAAGATTACCCCCTCCTTCATTTTTGTATTGAGGTCTTTAAGCGAATTTGATAAATCAAACACTTTTAAACTCAATATAACAAAATTAGAAATGTTTTTCAATTATTTAATTAAATTAGTTATGTAGAAAGTTATTACTTTTGTTTTTCCTATCTTTTTTTCTCTTGCTCTTTTCCTTCACTCGATACGCGATACTGATTAGTCGTTAGTGAATAGTGAATAGTCGTTAGTATTAAATACACGTTTTTAGTTTTCAGTTAGTGGTTTACAATTTTTAGATAAAGAGATAAAAAGAATCGGATTCTGTATTCTAACTTCTTTTTATTAACCAGGTAACCAGGTAACTAACTAACCAACTAACTCTTTTCTTGTTACACATTACTCATTACTCATCACTGTATTTCTATCCGCTAACTTACAATTATAACCCGCATCTTCTATTTTTATCTTAACTTGCAACTCGCAACTTGCAACCTTCTTTATCTTTCTTCACGCGATACGAATATTAAATTGACATAGCGATATTTTGCTGATATATTAAAAATATATTAGTAATATATAGGTGGGTATTTATGGTAAATAAAAAAATTTATAAAGAACTTAAAAAACGGATAGTTTATCTGGATTACAAACCAAAACAAGTATTAAATATTAAAGAATTAGCAAAAGAATTTAAGGTTAGCCCTATGCCTATTCGAGAGGTGTTAATCCTTTTAGAAAGCGAAAAACTAATTCATATAATACCTAATAATGGCATCTACGTTAATGACATAAGTTTTCAAGAACTTAAAGATGTTTTTGAAATCAGGCTTTTTTTGGTTAGCCTTGCCGGGAGATTGGCAGCTCAAAGAGCAACTTCAGAAGAATTAAACAAAATGAAAGAACTTCTCGAAAAAATAAAAAAGGAAAAGAACCGAAACAAATTAATTCAGTTGGATGCAGAATTTCACGATTTAGTAAACTGCTCTACTAAAAATCAAACCTTAGCTGAAACGTTAAAAAGATTACGAAATCAAATTGGCCGCTTGTGGTTCTTTGCTAAAGAAAACGACGCTTATTCGCAAAAAATTCCTGAAGATTTTGAAGAACTTATAAAGGCACTGGAAAATAAAGAGCAAAACAAGTGTGAGCAGATTATGAAAGATCACGCTATACACTTTATAAATCAGATAAAAATGAGTTTGTATTCTGAATAAAAAAATTATTTTTGACATTAGTTTGAATTGAAAAAGGAGAAAATATGAAAAGAATTTTAATAACCGGAGCGCTGGGTCAAATTGGTTCTGAACTTATTACTTTTTTAAGAAAAAGATACGGCGATGAAAATGTTATTGCCTCAGATATTAAACTTTTGCCTGATGAAATAATTAACCAGGGCGGGGTATTTGAGCATATCGACTGTTTAGATGCTCAGAAAATTTATTCTGTAATTAAAAAATATAAAATAGATACTATATTTCATCTTGCTGCTGTTCTCTCTGCTGCCGGTGAAAAGAATCCTCAATTAACCTGGAAAGTAAACATCAATGGTCTTTGTAATGTACTGGAAATAGCCAGGGAATATAAATGCGCTGTCTTCACCCCCAGTTCGATTGCCGCTTTTGGCCCTTCTACCCCCAAAGATAACACCCCTCAAGAGACAATTCAAAGACCCAACACCATCTATGGATTAACCAAAGTTACAGGAGAACTGCTTTGTGATTATTATTATTCAAAATATGGAATAGATACCAGAGGAGTGCGCTTTCCGGGAATCATTTCTTATGCTGCCCTTCCCGGCGGAGGAACTACCGATTATGCTGTAGAAATCTTTTACGAGGCATTAAAAAATAAAAAATATACCTGCTTCTTAGACAAAGATACTTATCTGGATATGATGTATATGCCTGATGGTCTAAAAGCCGCAGTTAATCTGATGGAAGCTGACCCTTCCCGATT
>JAHIPN010000356.1 GCA_018894595.1 bacterium | reverse complement strand
TTTCCTCCAATAGCTGAACAATCTCCATCTCCCATAACTACTATTACTTTTAAATCAGGATTTGCCATTTTTATTCCAGTAGCAAAAGGCAAAGCTCTTCCGTGAGTGGTATTCATAGTACAAAAATCTACATATCCGGTAATTCGGCTGGAGCAACCAATGCCAGAAACCGCTACAATTTTATCTTTATCCCAATTTAAATCATCTATAGCTCGTATTATAGCGCCTAATACAATACCATTTCCACATCCCGGACACCATATATTAGGAAACATTTCTTCTCTAATATAATTAGTAATTACCGTCTTCATTTCCTTATCTCCTCCCGAATCTTCCCTAATATCTCTATAGGATTAATTAATTCACCATCTACCCGGCCATAAGGTACAACCCGACATTTTCCTTGGGCAGCTCTCTCTACTTCTAAAACCATTTGACCTAAATTCATTTCCGGAACTATAATTAAATCTACCTGTTGAGCCAATCTATTTATTTCTTCAAAACAGAAAGGCCAAATAGTTAATAATTTCAACAAACCTACTTTTATCCCTTCTCCTCGAGCTAATTTTACCGTTCTCTCAGCAGCTCTTGCTACTGAACCATAAGCAATTAAAGCAATTTTAGCATCATCTAAAAAATATTTTTCGTTAATTATTATATCTTTAATATTATCCTGAATCTTATTATGTAAACGCCTTATCAAAGCATCTATTTCTTGGGAGTCAGAAGTAGGTAAACCTTTGTAATCATGAACCAAACCGGTTATATGATAACGGTATCCTTCTCCAAAGTTTGCCATAGGAGGAACTCCATCTTCATCAGGTTTAAAGGGTAAGTATTCTTCGGGGGGGACAGTAGGTTTTTTTCGGTTTATTACTTCAATATCTTCCGGAGCAGGAATTTCTACCTTTTCCCGCATATGGGCGATTACTTCGTCCAGGAGTAAAATAACCGGGGTTCTATATTTTTCACTAAAATTAAATGCTTTGATAGTTAAGGTAAGTATTTCGTTAACTGTGGAAGGAGCAAGAGCTATGATGGGATGATCCCCATGAGTTCCCCATCTTGCCTGCATCATATCACCTTGAGAAGGTTTAGTTGGTAACCCGGTACTCGGTCCTCCTCTTTGAGCATTAACTACTACACAGGGTATTTCGTTAATAATAGCAAAACCTAAATTTTCTTGTTTCAAGCACATTCCGGGACCTGAAGTAGCAGTCAGAGATTTTAATCCAGCTATAGAAGCTCCAATTACCGCTGCCATGCTGGCAATTTCATCCTCCATCTGCATAAATTTTCCGCCAATTTTAGGTAATTTTTTAGCCATTCCTTCGGCTATCTCCGAAGAGGGAGTTATAGGGTAACCGGCAAAAAATTTAACTCCAGACAATAGCGCTCCTTCAACACAAGCTTCATTGCCCTGTAATAATTTTATATTTTTTTTCTTTTTTAGATTATTCATCTTTCTCTTCCACTCCTTCAACGGTAATAGCAAAATCCGGGCATCTCAATTCACAAAGACCGCATTTTATGCAAGCATCAATATTTTCAGGAATAGGTTTCCCTTGATCATTAGGGACTAATACATCCTTGGGACAAAATTCAATACAGATACCACATGATTTACACCACCCTCTACGAACTGATATCTTTACTGAATTATTTTGGTAAACTTCAAATAACTTTTTTTGCTTCATCTCTTCTCTAATATGCCTCCTTCTCTTTTAATATCTAAAATGGCTAATTTTAACATACTCATAGAACCTTTATCGGGAACATAGACAAACTCAATGAGGGGAATTTGGGGGGAAATTACTTTTTTTACTTCGTTCTTTCTCCCCGGAGAGGTTATCACAATATCTGTGTTGGCTAAGAATTTTTTTACTTCTTTTTCATCATGAGAAGTGGTAAATTTAAAACTTAAGAATTTTATTCCTGCCTGTTTTATAGATTGGAAAACTCTTTGTGCAAACTTATCGGTAATACATACCAGGCCAATATTTTTATCTTTGGAAGATAAATGAGCAATGTTTACCATAGTCTCCATTAGAGGATCTAAGGCGATGGCGAGAACCCTCTGTTTTTGGTCGGCAAGAAATTTTTTAACTTCATCATAATGAAAAAAGGTGGTAACTACTAAATCAATAGATTTAATTCTTTCTCTAAAAATATCCGGTTCCTTATAAATCTCATCTATTAATATAGGAATTATGGAAATACCGGTTCCTAATTCTATCCCTTTGGTAAAAAAATACAATTGCTCCTGATTACATTCAATAAAAGCTATATTAATGTTTTTAAATAATTTTTCTTTTTCTTCTATTTTCTTTTTTACTAATTTTTTGAACTCGCCTAACTCAAAATTTAACTCCAGGGCTTCATTAATACTAACATCAATAATCTCTTCTATTTTCGATAGATTATTATTTGTTTTGGGTTTGGTAAACTTAGAGGTTTTCGGATTAGGGAAAGTTCCCCTCCCCGGGATAGATAGTATTGTATCCTCCAATACTAATTCTTTGTAGGCCATACTTACTGTATTTCTGCTAACTTGCAATCTTTCTGATAAATCTCTTTCAGTGGGCAGTTGTTCTCCGTCTTTCAAATCGCTGCTTTCTAACAACTTTTTAATTTGGTGTTTTATTTGAAGATATAAAGGAATTCCGCTTTTCTTATCAATCTCAATTTTCATAAAAGGCTTCCTCTTTAAAACGATAAATCTTTATTCTAATATTGGACTAATGGACTAATGGACTAATCTTTTTAAAGAATAACATATATTTTAAAAAAATCAATAGTTTTTTAAAAAAATATTATTATCCAGGTATTCAGTAGTCAGAAACCAGGAAACAGAATATTATGAGAGGATGGCAGGATGAGTGACAAGGGGCGTATTGCAATACGCCCCTACTTTCTTTCTTTTTTTTACGAGATACGATTCATGAGATACGCGATACGCTTTTTTTTACTATTCTTCCAAAACTACTGTTTTTTGTTGTTTAAACAAAATCTGGAATGCTAAGACTACTCCTATTAAGGCAAGTCCTGCTAAATTTATCATATAATTTGCTGGTATTATCATAAAAGAACCTGCTAAGAGCATCATTCTTTCATAAAATTTAGTCTCTCTAACTAGGTAACCCTGCATACCTCCAGCTATACCAATCGACATTGCTGCTGCCAATAATAAGAAAAATCCTAATTTAAGCAAATTCAAGTCTGGAGTAAAATTCCAGGAAATTAGCTCAGGGTGAAATATAAACATAAAAGGCAATGTATATCCCGGAATGGCTAATTTAGTAGATTCTATCCCTACTTTCATTGCCGGAGCTCTGGCTATTGCTGCTCCGGCAAATACTGCTAACATTACCGGAGGAGTAATATCGGCTAATATACCATAATAAAAAACAAACATATGAGGCAGGATAAGATGAGTACCCTCAGCCATTAATCTGATCAAAGCCGGGGCAATCAAAGTAGCCATTATAATGTAGTTAGCAGTAGTAGGTATGCCCATTCCCAAGACCAGAGAAGCTAAAGAAGCCAATATTAAGGCGATAGGTAAAATCCCCCGCGAAACTTCGAATACAATTCCGGTAAATTTTAGTCCTAATCCGGACATTGTAGTAATTCCTACAATTATTCCTGCTGCGGCACAAGCTACCGCTACCGTAGTAGCAGAAACACCTGCTTCAGTTATGGCTTCTAAAAATTTCTTTGGGGTTAACCTGGTTTTTTTACTAAACATGCTAACTATAATTAATACTACAATGCTTAATACTACTGATTTTTGTGGAGAATAACCTTGTACCAACAAATAAATTAAAGCAAAAATAGGAGCTAATAAAATCCATCCTGTTTTTAAAGTATTCAACAGATTGGGTAATCGATCCCTGGAAAGGCCGCGTAAACCAATTTTTGCTGCCTTAAAATCCACGGCCATAAATAAGGCAAAATAATAAAATAAAGCAGGAAAAATAGCTGCTTTAGCAATTTCAATATAAGGAACTCCTAAAAATTCAGCCATGATAAAAGCAGCAGCTCCCATAATGGGGGGCATTATCTGGCCACCGGTTGATGCAACCGGTTCTACTGCCCCAGCAAAGACCGAACTATAACCCACACTCTTCATTAAAGGTATGGTAAAGCTACCTGTAGTTACTGTATTGGCAGTAGAACTACCGGAAACAGTTCCCATCATACCACTGGAAACAACTGCCGCTTTAGCTGGACCACCTCTGGTATATCCTGTTAGAGCAGTTGCAAAATCAATAAAAAACTTACCTGCGCCGGTTTTATTCAGTATTGACCCGAATAAGATAAAAAGATAGACAAAACTTGCTGAAACACCTAAGGGGGTTCCGAAAATTCCGGCATCAGTAAGATAAAGATAATAGGCTACTCTTTTTAGGGAAAAGGTCCCATGAGAGAATCTTCCCGGCATATAAGGTCCAAAGACCAAGGCATATAAAAGAAAAAATACTGCCACCAACATTAAAGGAAGACCCACTGCTCTTCGGGTTGCCTCCAAAGTAAGTAATACCAAAATAACTCCCAAAAAAACATCCATAGAATTGGCAGCACCCGCTCGCCACACCAACTCATGAATATTGGTAAGTATATAAAAGCATAGAATTATAGACAAGCCAATAAATATCAAATCATAAAACTGTATTTTATCTCTGGGAGTTTTATTACTACGGGCAAAAAGGCTAAAGGTTAAAGTTAAAATGAACATAAAATGGATAGAACGTTGAATTAAACTAAAATAAGCCCCAAACCATCCGGTATACATATGAAATACAAATAATCCGATAGAGGCAATTATGATGGGGATAGACCATAGGCCGGTTAAATCTCTTTTATTTTTGGTTTCAATCTCTTCGATTTCTTTTAGTATTTTTTCATCAACTTTTTCTACAATTTCGTTGTTTTTTTCTTTATTTGTCATTCGTGCCCCCTTCAATGGCGATAATTATATCTACGGGGTTTCCTCTATCAGTTAAAGAAGAGAGAATAAATTCTCTCTCTTTATATTTTATTTTTTGCTCTACGGTAAAAGCCACCCGCAAAGGAAGTATTTTCATCTCCCTATTTACGTTTACTATTACTAATTTATCGGTAAATTTTATATCTTTAGAAGCATGGAATTCTTGCCCTACGCCATACCAGGGATATTCCTCGGTAAGCAGACAAAATATTCCATCTTCTCTTATTTCAAAAGTATCAATTACCGGATTTAAATCTTTTGAGTTTATATATTCCAAATAAAATTTATCACCAACAGCAACTTCAATTTTAACCAATATAGAATCATTCTTCCTGTTAACAATCTCTAAGTAATTTTGTATTTGATTATTTTCTTTATTATTTATAAAGTATAATATTATGATAAAAAAAATAATCAGGGAAACCATAAAGGTTCCCCTGATTATTCTATCAAACATTAAAGTAATCCCTTCTCCTTGAAGTATTTTGCTGCACCAGGATGCAGAGGAGCAACGGTCTTTACACCAATTTCGGGAATTAATAGTTTCGCAACGGGGTGGACATCATGTATTTTTTCAGCATTTTCAAATAGTGTTTTTACTAATAAATATGCAATATTTTCGTCAAGATCTTTATTTACGACCACATCATTTCCGTCCTGAACAGTCGTAACATCATAATCTTGTCCCTTGTAGGTATTAGCAGGTATTTTTCCCTCTTGGTAGTAAGGATATTTTGCAACTAATTCTTTAAGAATATCATCATCTACTGACATAAAATAGACATCTCTTACTGCGGTAACTTCAGTTACGGCAGAACTAGGGTAAGCGAAATTCCAAAATACCACATCCACATTCCTATCTTTTAAGGCTTGAGCGGCTTCAGGTTGAGAATAATAACTGACTGTCATATCATCGTAAGTCATGCCCGCAGTTTCAATAAGTAATCGAGATATAGTCTCGTTTCCGCTTCCCGGAGCACCTACGGAAACTTTCTTTCCTTTCAAGTCTCTAATGGACTTAATATTAGGATCCAAAGTTACAATATGTTGGGGTGCAGGATACATGGAAAATAGTCCCAATATTGGTTCAGGTTTTCCCGTAAACGGATCTACTTCTCCCTTATAAGCTTTATAGGAAACACTAGCCATTGCCATTCCAATCTGAATTTCCCCGCTGCCGGTCAATCTGCAATTTTCTACTGATGCTGCAGTTGATTCAGCGGTTACTTCAATTCCTTCTGCTTTCAATAATTTAGTCCAGAGATCAGCCATTGCCCCACCTAAAGGATAGTAAGTCCCTCCGGGGCTGCCAGTTCCAAAAGTAATATGAGTAGTAGCAAGACTAATTCCGGAAAATAAAAATACCATTAAACTAACCATTAATATTATGCTTAAATATTTTTTCATTTTATTACCTCCATTTTTAATTTTTTAAATTCACAATACTTACTAACGGAAATCTGCTCTAAACCAAAGGCTTAGCTCATATTCAATTCTTCTATACCACCACCTTCTTTAGTCAATTTTTCTTTTAGGAGCGAAAATTTTAGTAGTAATACCAAATTGACTTGTATTCTTCGATATCTTCTCCCCTCTTCGCTAGTTCTTGAAGATATTTATAAATGGGGAGATCTTTATATATATATGGCTCAACTGAAGCTATACCTTTTTCCCAGGGATGCCACAAATATATTCTCTGCCCCTCTTTATTTAATCCTATCAATTCTCTATCTTGCCAGGCTCTAATGTGGTTTTTACCTAATCGAGGGACATTAAAAACCGGTTCATCTGTTCTGAATTGACCCGGTAGTAGTCGGGCTTCCTCTTTTCTCTCCTGCCACAGGCGAGCAACGGGGACAAGATAATCTTCGGTTTCTTCTTTTCCTTTAGGGTAAAAAGTATAATAGGGATCTACTCCTGCCTTCTTCATCGCTATTCTTGCTGCTACATTCTGGAACCTTCTACTGGTTTCC
>JAHIPN010000355.1 GCA_018894595.1 bacterium | reverse complement strand
GCAACAGCCAGAGCCACAAAACTCATTACTTCCTTTACAATATAGCGGTCTAATATCTTAGGCCGTGGAAACTTCCTGATTGATATATTTATAGCCATCAGTCCCCCACTTAAAATATTTTTCTAAGTATATCATATTTTTGTTTTTTACAAAAATATAAAAAGTAACCCAAAGGTGCCAGGCACCTTTGGGTTACTTTTTGATTTGCCAAAAAGATGGTATGGGTAAACTTCATTAAAATTATTGACAAATATAGACAAATAGGATAAATTATTATTATGAAATTATCAGTTTATGCTAAACAATTAGGAGTAACCTATAAGACTGCTTGGCGATTGTGGAAAGCGGGGAAGTTAGATGCTTACCAATTACCTACAGGGACAATTATTATTAAAGAAAAAACAAAAAGTCAACTACCTGATAAGGTTTGCATTTATAGCAGAGTTTCCAGTAGCGAAAACAAAGATAATCTTAAGAGACAGGCAGAAAGATTAAAAGAATATGCTATAGTTAGAGGTTACCAAATTTATAAAATTGTAGAAGAGGTTGGGAGCGGGATAAACGATAACAGGGAAAAACTAAATCAACTTCTCAAGGATAAAGGATATAACAAACTAATTATAGAACATAAAGATAGATTAACAAGATTCGGATTTAACTATATTAGTATCTTGTTTAATGAAATTGGAAAGGAAATAGAAGTTGTTAATGAATCAAAAAATAACAAAGAAGACTTGGTCCAAGATTTTATATCGGTGATCACCTCTTTCTGTGCAAGAATATATGGATTAAGGCGAAGCAAGCGTAAGACTGAAAGGATAATTAAGGAGCTGAAAGATGAAAAGAACTTTAAAGTTTAGTTTAAATTTGGCTAATGCAAATAAAATTCAAGCTCTTAAAGACTTATCTGAAGAATATAAAAAAGCAGTTAATTATTACCTTCAAATTCTTTCTTCTAAAGGCGAATATATTCTATCAGAAGAAGAAGTTAAATCTTTCACTTCTTCTTTGTCTTATCGTTATAAACAATGTGCTAAAAGACAAGCAATTAAAATCTGGAAATCTTGGAGAAGAAATAAAAAGAAGGGAAAACTACCAGAATTTGATGGTAGTTTAATACTAGACAGCCGTTTTATAAAAATAGAAAAAGCAAAAAATTCTACTTTTGATTATTGGGTTAAAATTTCTACTTTAAATAAAGGGAAAAGGATTTTAATCCCTGTCCAATCTTATGATTATGCTAATCAATATTTTGATAGTTGGAAATTATTGAATGGAGGAAGAATTAAGTTAGAAAATAATAAATGGTTTCTGCTGTTAACCTTTGAGAAAGAAACTCCATCTAAAAAGAATAAAGGAAAAGCGATTGGAGTTGATATTGGGATAAAAAAACTAATAACTACTTCAGAAGGAAAGTTCTATGGGAAAGAAATTGAGCCACTAATGGATAAAATACAAAGAAAAGAACAGGGGTCAAAAGCATTTAAAAAAGCATTAAAAGAAAGGAATTGTTATATTAACAGAACCGTAAAGAAATTGCCTTTCATTAATGCTAAAACAGTAGTAATGGAGAATATAAAAGATATTAAGAGAAACACAAAAAAAGAAAGAAGATTAAAGAAAGAATTTAGAAGTAAATTTCAGAGATGGACTTATCCAAGATTGTTTAGCAGGGTAAATCAATTGTGCGAATTAAATAGCGTCTATTTTTTCACAATTAACCCTGCTTTTACCTCACAAACTTGCAATATTTGCGGGTTTGTCCACAAGTTAAATAGGAAAGGCGAGAAATTTTTGTGTAAGAATTGTGGTTACACAGAAGATGCAGATTTTAATGCGTCTAAAAATATTCTTAAGTCCTATTTAGCCCAGCAGTCTATGGTCGCTGGAAGTGAGAAAGTTAGTGAAGTGGATACATGTCCATTAAATTGACAACTATCTATTATATAATCAAAAAGATTAGAAATATCAAAAAGATGGAGAGGTATATAGCAAATAATGAATATAAAAGATAATATAATTATAAAAAATAGAATATTTCCTTTAATGATTTATATTGCTTTTTCTTTATTTTTTATTCCTATTCCCCTTCCCCAGATTTTACCATCACACAGCAATATGATTATTGCCCTGGCTGACTCGGGTCCCTCTATTTACTTCCTGGAAGATTTCTGGGATTTTGGAGAAATTACTCCTGATGAACTCCCTACTCATATCTTTAAATTTGAAAATATGGGGGATGAGATTTTAATTATTAAAGGGACCAAGGTTAGTTGTGAATCCTGTATTGACCCCATTATCTCTACCAGGGAACTTGATCCTGGAGAAGTTGGTGAAATAAAGATTACGGTTAATTCTCTGGACATGATAGGACGGTTCACTAAGCGGATTTACGTGGAGTCTAATGACCCGGTCAATCCTCAGGTGGTAATTACTGTTTCCGGGTTTATTAAAGAAAAAGATAAACCTGCCGCACAGATTCAGCCTCAACCTCAAACTCCTTTTAGGGTTGGGATATCCTATTTCAGCCAAGGAGAATACGATAAAGCTATTAGTGAATTTGAAAAATCGATTGAATTAGACGAAAGCTATACGGAGAGTTACTATTACCTGGGGCAATGTTACCTGCAAAAAGGGATTATAGAATATAACAACAAAAATATTTTTAAAGCCTACAGTCTTTATCGAAAAGCCAATAAATTCGCGGAGCAAGTCATCCCTCAGTATGAAAAAATTATCGAAAATAATCCGGAAGATTTAAACAGTTATCTCAAATTAGGTTATATCTATGAAACAAGGAGCATAGTTCCTTTTATTAATGAGTACAATAAGGCTTTAGAATATTATTTGAAGGCCTTAGATTTAGCAGCAAATCCTTCTTTAGCAGGAAATGCGGGAATTATTATTTACCTTAACACCAGGGTGGGATGTATATATTTTGAAAAGAAAAAATTTTCTCAAGCTATAGAATACTTGGAGAGCGCGGTAAAAATGTCTTCCCCCAATGCAGAGGCTTACTATTATTTAGGATTATCTTATGATAAAATAGGTGAAATGGAAAAAGCTCGAGAATTCCTTTCCCGAGTGATTGAACTTGCCCCCCAATCGGAGTTCGCGCAGGAAGCGGAAAAAGAATTAAAGAAATTGAGTAAATAAAAAAGTTTGTCAAAGGACCGTTTGTACCCTGACTGGGTACGTGTACTTCAGGGATTATTAGGAGGTAAATAATAAATATGAAAACATATCGATTTTCCATTGTGATTGAGAAGGATGAGGAAGGTTATTTCGCCTTCTGTCCAGAATTACAAGGGTGTTATACACAAG
>JAHIPN010000354.1 GCA_018894595.1 bacterium | reverse complement strand
TTCACCCTTCCTAAATTTCCAATAAGATTTTGAAAGTCATTTATCTAAAAGTTTTGATTCGTCGTAGGATATTTTATTCTGCTTTTTATCCTGATGCCTTTCTAAGGCAAGCTGGATTAATTGATCAATCAGTTCAGGATAAGAGATACCACTCGCCTCCCACAGACGGGGGTACATACTGACGGAAGTAAAACCGGGGATGGTATTAATTTCACTTAAATATATTTTATTTTCTTTTTTACTGACAAAAAAATCTACCCGAGCCATCCCGGCAGCATCAACAGCTTTAAAGGCGCGAAGGGCGATCTGCTGAATCTCTCGAGATACTCCATCAGGTAAATCTGCAGGAACAATTAATTGAGTTTCCTCATCTATATATTTTGAATCATAATCATAAAATTCTCCTGCCGGTTTGACTTCACCCACTACTGAAGCCCGGGGTTCATCATTACCTAAAACACCACATTCTATCTCTCTTACTTCTTCTAATCCCTCTTCAATCAAAATCTTTCTATCATAAGAAGCAGCTAAATCTATCGCTCTCTCCAATTCTTCTTTCTTGTGAACTTTAGTTATCCCTACACTCGAACCTAAATTAGTGGGCTTTACAAAAAGAGGATATTCGAAGTCATCTTGAACTAAAGACAAGATTTTCTCTTTATCTTTTTGCCACTCTTTTCTTTTAATAGTCATCCACTTTAATATGGGCAAACCTTTCTGTTGAAATATTATTTTCATTAAATCTTTGTCCATAGAAATTGCTGAGGCAGCCACTCCCGCTCCCACATAGGGAATGTTAGCCAACTCCAAGAGGCCCTGTACTGTTCCATCCTCTCCGTAAGGACCGTGTAGTACCGGGAAGATTACGTCTAATTTTTCCAAAGCCGAGCTTTTATCCAATCTTTGATTATTGTCTATGCAAACCAGGGACTTACTGAAAGAGTCATTCAATAAAATTACCGTGTTCTTCCCTTCTATTTTGCCAGATTGAAGAGCCAATTCGGAATCCTGAGGAGAAATCCATCTGCCTTCTTTGGTTATACCGATAGGTACTACGGTATATTTATCTTTATCTATTGCTTTAATGATTGAGGAGGCGGAACAAAAGGAAACCTCATGTTCTCCCGACCTTCCTCCAAAAATCAGTCCTACTCTTATTTTTTTAGTTGTCATTTTGTGCCTTTCTTTCTAATATTTTGAAACTATTTTATTTTAAAGCAGAATATATACACAGTGTATCGTAAGTAATTTTATAGTAATTTTGGAATTGTTAGTTATAATTGTGTTGTAATCATTTTTTATAAGTTTAATACCTCTATAGTTCCATCTTCAATATCTAAATATAGCAGTCTATTCCGAAAGAGTTTACCTCTTTTTAATAATATCTTAACTACTTCTTGAGCTTCCAAAGAAGCAATTAAGGCAGGAGTTACCGTAGGAGCACCTAATTCTGCCTCGCTTCCATGTTCGGGCAAATCTCTATCAGAGCCATAGATTAATTCTAATCCTTTATCTTGAGGAAAGATAGTGGTAAGCTGGCCATTAAATCCGGCTATAGCTCCATGAACCAGAGGGATGTTTAATTCTCGACAGGCTTTTTGAAGCATAAAACGAACAGGAAGATTATCCAGAGCATCTACTACTACATCTACTCCTTCAATAATTTTTTTCACATTGTCCGAATTAATGAAAACAGAATGGCCAATAATCTCTATAGAGGAATTTATTTCTTTTACCCTCTTTACTGCGACCTCGGTCTTGCTCTGCCCTAAATTGGTTTCTTTGGAAAGTATTTGTCGATTCAGATTGCTGTCTCCTATTATGTCTTTATCGGCAATTATTAATTCTCCAATTCCCACCCTGGTTAAAAGTTCTAATACCGTTCCACCCAATCCGCCAGCTCCAATTATAGCTACCTTTGACTGAAGCAATTTTATTTGTTCGGAGGGGCTAACCACTCCTAAATTACGCTGATAGCGTTTGGGTATTATGTTATTTTGCAGGGCTAATATTTCTATTTCCCTTCCCGGCAATTTAAATTTTTGAGCCAGGCTTTTGACCTGAACTGTTGAAATATTATAATATTTCTCACCAGAAGAGTTTATCGCTTCTTTTTTTATTTTCCCTAATTCCCTGAGAGTTGCTTCTTCTTTTTCATTTTTCATATTTTCTTTCATAAAATTTCTCCTGTGGGCACGATGCATCGTGCCCCTACATTACCATTTTGTTTACTTTTTGGGTTGTAATCACTATATACTATACACTAAGCTATCAGGGCGTATGCAATACGCCTCTACTCCTTCTTTGTAATCTTGTAAT
>JAHIPN010000039.1 GCA_018894595.1 bacterium | reverse complement strand
TAGGTTCATTTTATGCTCTTATTGCTCTCGGGTATTCCATGGTATACGGGGTAATGAAGCTGATTAATTTTGCGCACGGAGACTTATTTGCCCTGGGTTCTTATCTTGGATATACCCTTCTCGTATTTGGCTCTACCTATGCTACTGTTACCTTTGGTATATGGGGCGGTATGATTGCGGCTATGTTAATAGCCGCAATCGGCATAGGAATTGCCGGTACTTTAATAGAGCGAATTGCCTATCGTCCAATATATTCAGTAGGTCGGCTTCCCGCAGTGGTGTCTGCATTGGGTGCATCAATTGTTATTCAAAATGGGATAATGGTTGTTTGGGGTCCGCGCCCGCAAGCTTATCCCTCACAGGTTGTCCCTTCGGTAATGTTAAATATTGGAGGAATTAGAATTACTTTATTACAAGTTATAATTTTATTAATTTCTTTTATGCTTATGGGACTTTTATATTACATTGTCCAAAAGACCACTTTTGGCGCAGCTATCCGTGCTTGTGCTTTGGATAGAGATACTGCCGCTTTAATGGGGATAAATATTGAAACAATTATATTTTTTATCTTTGCTTTAGGACCAGCTTTGGGCGGAATGTCAGGAGTAATGGTAGGTATGTATTATAGGAAGATTAGTTTTATAATGGGATGGAATTATGGATTAAAAGCCTTTACTGCTACTATCCTGGGAGGTATCGGCAATATTCCGGGAGCAATGCTGGGAGGACTTCTCCTGGGAGTATTGGAAATGTTGGGATCCACTTACCTTTCTACCGCCTATAAGGACGTGTTTGTATTTTTAGTTTTAATATTAGTATTAATTTTTCGCCCCACAGGTCTTTTGGGTGAAAAAGTTGCAGAAAAAGTGTAAAGGAGCAGAAATATGAAATCAAACAAAAATACAAACCAAAAAAATAGTATATTTCAAAATTGGCTGGCTATCCTGGCAGCAATTTTATTTATAGCGTTACCTTTTATAGTAAATGCTTATTGGGTGGATGTTTTATTCTTCTTCGGAGTTTATGCTCTTTTGGGGCTTAGTTTGAATATTGTTTTAGGTGAAGTAGGGCTTTTTGATTTAGGACATATGGGATTTATGGCTATTGGTGCCTACACTACCGCAATTCTTAATACCGCATTTGGTATTCCTATAATTATTTTATTGCCGATAAGTGCAATTGCAGCAGGTGCCTTTGCCTGGTTAGTCTGTTCCCCAATCATTCATTTAAGAGGAGATTACCTATGTATCGTAACCATCGGAATGGGGGAAATTGTACGGCTTACTTTAAATAATAATCCGTTTGGAATAACCGGCGGTCCAAATGGAGTCTTTGGAATTGATTTTCCTTCATTGGGTAGTTTCTTTGTAGTTGATAATTCTACTAAATTTTATTATTACATATGGTTAATAGTCGGCCTGACTATCATCGGGTTGGTAAATTTGCAGCGTTCACGTGTAGGTAGAGCTTGGAATTGTATAAGAGAAGATGCAATTGCAGCAGAAGCTACCGGGATTAATGTCAGATCTTATAAATTATTAGCTTTTGTTTTAGGAGCAGGTTTAGCTGGAGTAGCCGGTAATGTTTATGCTACTAAATTAATGATGGTTTCTCCGGAGAGTTTTAATTTTATGGAGTCTTGTTTGCTCTTCTGTATTGTATTAATCGGAGGAATGGGTTCCATACCCGGAGTTTTAATCGGTGCTGCCGCCATCAGCCTTTTCCCGGAATTCTTCCGAACTTTCGCCCAATATCGAATGTTGATTTTTGGACTAGCAATGATAGTTATGATGATATTTAGACCCGGTGGTATTTGGCCCAGGAAAAGGGGAGCCTTTAAGGTCGAGTCACTTTTAATAAAGGCAGGAGAAGAAAATGGCTAAAGACAATAATAACATGGAAACTATAATAAAAAACGAACAAGAAAATAAAGAAACAGCTAAAATTAATAAAGTGGTGCTGCAAACCACTAAACTTACTAAAAAATTCGGCGGCTTAACCGCAGTAAACAATTTTGACCTTAAAGTGAGCAAAGGAGAAATCAGCAGTTTGATAGGTCCTAACGGGGCAGGGAAAACCACTGTTTTTAATGTAGTTACCGGCATATATAAAGCCGACGGCGGAAAGGTTCTTTTTAAAGGAGAAGATCTTGCCGGTAAAAAACCTCATCAAATTATAAAAAAAGGGATTGCACGAACTTTTCAAAACATTAGACTTTTTTCCAATATGACCTGCCTGGAGAATGTTATGGCTGGTCAGCATTGCCGAAGCAATGAAGGAACCTGGGCTTCTGTTTTACGGACTCCCGGGCAAAGAAAAGAAGAATTAGAGATTAAGGAAAATGCTGAAAACCGCCTTAAACAGGTTGGATTATGGAGATGGCGAGATGAATTGGCAAAGAATATTGCCTATGGTAATCAAAGAATGTTAGAAATAGGCCGGGCTTTAGCCTCTAATCCTGATTTATTAATTTTGGATGAACCGAGCAGCGGTCTCAATGATAAAGAATCTGAAGATCTGATAGTATTTTTAAAGTCCCTATTAAATGAAAAATTAACTATTTTGCTTATCGAGCATGATATGAATGTAGTAATGGGAATTTCTCATTGGGTTACAGTAATGGATGAAGGTAAAAAAATTGCTGAGGGTATGCCCGAAGATGTATATAGTAATCCTCAAGTAATCGAAGCTTACTTAGGCAAAGACGAAGAGGAGGGGGAATAGGAATATGACTACATTGTTGAAAGTTGAAGATTTGAAAATATATTATGGTTCTATCGAAGCTCTTAAAGGAATTTCTCTTACAGTTAATGAAGGTGAGATAGTTACCGTATTAGGGGCAAATGGTGCAGGAAAAAGCACTCTTTTAAGGGCTATTTCTGGATTATTGCCCATCCGCAGCGGAAAGATTAAGTTAGATGACCAAGAACTTAATAATGTTAAGGCATTCAAAATAGTTATGGGGGGCATTTCGCACGTACCTGAGGGTCGAAAAGTATTTGCAACTCTTACAGTCGATGAAAATCTTAATTTGGGTGCATATACTCGAAGAAAAGACAAAAAGAAGATTAAAGAATCTATGGAAAGGGTTTATGATTTATTTCCCATTCTTAAAGCACGGCGTAACCAATTATCCGGAACATTATCAGGCGGTGAACAGCAAATGTTGGCAATGGGAAGAGGTTTAATGAGTACTCCCCGTATCTTACTTTTAGATGAACCCTCTCTGGGCCTAGCTCCCTTATTAGTAAAACAAATTTTCCAAATTATCCGTGAAATTAATGATCAAGGTATATCAATATTATTGGTAGAGCAAAATGCCCGCAAAGCATTAAGTATCGCTGACAGGGGATATGTGCTGGAAACCGGAAATATTACTATTAGCGGGCTGGCTTCTGATTTAAAGAGTAATCAAAAAGTCCAGGAGGCCTACCTGGGAGGCGCTGCCCTTAAAAAGAAAAAACAGTAAATTAGTCGTTAGTGAATAGTCGTTAGTTTCAAATACGAAATGCAAGATAAATTAGTACAAGAAGACATGGCACGCCGTATCTCTACTTTTCTTTTGTAGAGGCACAATGAATTGTGCCCTCGCCATATTCTTACCTAATTTCTACTGTGGGCACGATGCATCGTGCCCCTACATTACCATTTTGTTTGCTTTTTAGATTGCAATCATATATTAATGCTAATAAAAATTAAAATTTAAAAAATTAAAATCATTGAAAAATGTTGCTATTTTTGATATATTAAGCATAAAATAGTATATCGTATGTCGTATATCGTATTTCGTTAGGAAAAAGAAGTCAGAAGCTAGAATCCAGATGCCAGAATTCAGAAGACAGAAGTCAGAATATTCTGAATACCGACTTCTGACTACTGGATACTAAGTGGTTTCAAATATAATGCAAAGGATAAAGTAAATTATGATTAAAAAAGAGAAAAAAGCATATTTTGATAACGAACTTACAAGTTTAAAGGAAAGTTTGCTAAATATGTCTAATTTAGTGGAAAAAGCAATTAATATGTCTATAAAGTCTTTAGTTGAGCAGGATTTAGATTTAGCGGCAAAGGTAATTGAAAATGATGACAAGATTGATCAGATGGAATTAGATATCGAAGAACAATGTTTGCAAATGATCGCACTACGTCATCCTATTGCAAAAAATTTGAGAATTATTGGATGCGGGCTGAAAACTATTTCCGATTTAGAGAGAGTGGGAGATCATGCTGTAAATATAGCCAAAGCCAGCCAATATTTATCTACAAAATCTATGGTAAAGCCCTTAATAGATATTCCTCGTATGGCTGAAATTGCTCAGAATATGTTGAAAGATGGCTTAAATGCCTATTTCAACGGAGATGTAAAGTTAGCCAAGGAAGTATGGGCAAGAGATAAGACGGTTGACGATTTGGATAATCAGATATTTCGCGAACTCTTAACTTTCATGATGGAAGACCCACATACTATCAGCAGGGCGATTCATTTGATTTTTGTTTCTAATAATATTGAACGGATTGCTGACCATGCTACAAATTTAGCTGAGCGAGTAGTGTATATAGTTGATGGAGAAAGAATGAAAAATTATTTTAAAAACGATAAAGAAACATAGAGTATAAAACTTTAAGGTTAATTGGATGAGTGTTTATATTTTTTAGTTGAATAATCAAAAAACAATAAATAAAAAAAGGTTGTAGCTTGTGGAAACAATCAAAAATAATTTAGAGATAATAAACGAAAAAATAAAAAAAGCAGCCCTAAAGGTGAATAGAAACCCCGAAGAAATAAAATTGGTGGCGGTAACTAAAACTGCTACCATAGAGCAAATAAAAGAAGCTATAAGTGCTGGGGTAAAAATAATTGGCGAAAATAAAGTTCAGGAAGCCAAAGAAAAATATCAAATTTTGAGTGCCGATATAGAGTGGCATTTAGTTGGACACCTGCAGACTAATAAGGTAAAATACGCTATAGAAATATTTGATTGTATTCACTCTGTAGATAGTATAAAATTAGC
>JAHIPN010000353.1 GCA_018894595.1 bacterium | reverse complement strand
TCAAAAAAGAACTTACAGAATGTTAAACCCGCTCAGGTGGGTTATTTTTTTGGTCTATTTAATCGGACCATTCTTCTGGGCAATGGCTAAAGCAAATATTGACGTCGCTTACCGGGTAATTACCGGAAAAATAAATCCTGGTATTGTAAAAATATCTCCCGGATTAAAAACCGACTTGGGGATAACTTTATTGGCAGATTCGATTACTTTAACCCCGGGAACCCTCAGTGTTGATATTGATGAGAAAAACAATGATTTATACATTCATTGGATAAATGTTACCACTTTAAAACCTACTACCCAACATATTTGTGCTAATTTTCCTCAATGGATAAGGAGGATTGCAGAATGAACGAATTTTTTAAAATTTTTATTATTCCCGGAGGATTATTGCTGTTATTTATGTTCTTATCTTTGATTAGACTGATTCTCGGGCCCACTGTTCCTGATAGAGTAGTGGCTTTGGATACCATAAATACTTTAGTGGTAGCTGGGATGATTCTCGTAGGAGCAGCCTACGAAGAAGTCATTTACATTGACGTAGCTATTGTTTATGCTTTACTATCCTATATTGGAACTTTATATGTGGCCAAATATTTAGAAGGGGGGCCTAAGGAATAATGGGAACATTGTTAACTTTTTTATATATTTTTTTAGGAATAGGTGTATTTTTTAATTGTTTAGGTTCAGTAGGACTTCTTAGATTTCCTGATGTTTACACCAGACTTCATGCCGCAACTAAAGCTACAACTTTTGGCTCAATTTTTACTTCTTTGGCAGTTATTGTTTATGGTTTTTCCCGTTGGAATATTACCGGAGATTCTAAATTTAGAGTCCTTGCTCTCCATACCATAGTGGCATTAATCTGCTTGATAATTACTAACCCGACCGGAGCTCATGCTATTGCCCGAGCAGCTCATCGTAGTGGAGTAATGCCCAAACAAGCTGTAATTAATGAATTAAAGGAGGCTAAATTAAAATGAGTTCCTTTGTTGAGATAATCCATATTTCTACTTTAATAATGATGATAATTGCTAGCTTTTTAGCAGTGGTTTTTAAGAAATTGTTACCTTCAGTAATTGCTTTGACGGTGGCAAGTTTGCTTCTTTCATTAGAATTTTACCTTTTACATGCTCCCGATGTAGCCATAGCGGAAGCGGCTATCGGAGCAGGATTGACTATGGCAATATTTATTTTTGCTATTAGAGGGACTAGATAGGGGGAGGATAAAATGAAAAAAATAATTTTCGGTATCGCCTTTATAATATTTTTTTCTTTCTTGATAGTTAGCGCCGTAAACATGCGAACATTTGGAGAACCTACTTTTAGCGAGATGGATGATTACTTTATTGAAAATGCTCAGAGCGAGACCGGGGCAAACAATGTAGTAACTTCCATCGTCTTTGACTATAGAGGTTTTGATACTTTAGGGGAAGCTACAGTTCTTTTTACCGCAGTGGTGGGAATCGTGGCTCTGTTTAGGGGGGTTAAGAAATGAAAGAGATGTCCAGGATAGTAAAGACTGTTACCAGTTTTGTTTATGGTTTTATTATTATTTTTGGTTTTTACATAATAGCACATGGCCACCTTACTCCCGGGGGAGGTTTTCAGGGTGGTGCTGTAGTAGGTTCAGCTTTCGCTTTACTGTTGGTTTCTTATGGTAGTTTGAATTCTAAGAAATTTCTTAAAAAGGATATTTTATCACTCTTTGAAGGCTTTGGTTTAATTTTGTTTATAGTTTTAGGTTTTTCGGGATTAGGAATTACTTTTTTTTATAATTTTTTAGCCAACAGCGGAGGTTGGTTTGGTGATGCTGCCGTGATCGGTGTTAATCCAGGTGATATGAATACCGGAGGAGTAATTCCCCTGATGAATATTGCCGTTGGATTAGAAGTTTTATCTGCCTTTGGGGTTATTGTTTTAACTATGGCTAGTGGAGCGGAATTTACTAAGAAGAAGGAGAAATCATAAAATGATAGGCAATTTACCTTATGTTGCAGTAGTAAT
>JAHIPN010000005.1 GCA_018894595.1 bacterium | reverse complement strand
TCAGGAAGCTGGGCTGCTCCCCATTTTCCAGCAGTATCAGGAGCTATCCAGTTCTTAAAATGCCCCAGCATCCAAACACCGTTTATTTCTGTTGCAACAGTACCTTGCTTAAATGCTTCGTACCACTCATTAGTCCAGGCACCAATTTGGGCATCCATCCCGGCATCGCGAATCCTTTTTGCAATAGTAAAGGCCTTCACAAATCGCTCATTATCAACCAGACAATTACCTTGTTCATCAAAGAAGTAGGTATGTCCTCCCCAAAGAATCATAGCAAGATCAGCCACATTGGCAAGAAGCCAATGGTCTACTTTGCCATCACCATCTGCATCGTAAGTAAATTTTTTACCAGCTTCGATATAATCATCCCAGGTCTTGATGTTATCTATGGAGACACCACGATCAACAAATACATCCCGCCTCCAGAACATGGTCGCCGGGGCAATATCAGCTGGCAAAGCAACTAATCTTCCATCCGCGGTATTCGATTGGAACCAGGCATAAGGTACAAATAAATTCTCATACATTTTAGCGTTATAAGGTGATTGGCCGATATCAACCAGACCTCCCTTTGCAGCAAATTGAGATATATAACCAATCTCCAGTGCAGTAACATCAGGTACGCCTTTACCTGCCGCCAACTGGGTCAGCAGTTTTGTATGATGATCACCGTATCCTGCTACATCGAGTACAACTTCGATATCAGGATTAAGAACATTAAATGCCGGAAGAATTGCTTTAATAACCGAATCTAAATCAGGATACACACTTACTGTAATAGTAGTCTTCTCTGCCTGAACCAATCCTATATTTACTAAAACTAACCCAACAATCAATAAAACTATCAATAAAACTTTTGTTTTCATTAGAAATTCTCCTCCTTAAAATTAAAATTAAATTCTTTATAAGATATTTTTCTAGTCTATCCCCTCCTTTGCTTCGAAGAGATAGGAACTACGGATTTTCGTTCAACTAATTCTACGGGAATGATTACTTGACGTGGGGTTTTCCCTTTTGTGTCATGATAAGATATCCTATCTAAAAGCAATTCCGTTGCTATTTTACCCATCTCTTCTCTTCGTTGTTTTATGGTAGTGAGTGAAGGAATGACATATGGTGAAATATAACTATCGTCAAATCCCACGATGGAAACCTCATCTGGAACAGATATACCTTTATCGTTTAAGGCTTTTATAGCTCCCATGGCCATCTGATCATTTGCTGCAAAGATAGCTGTAAAATTCAATCCGTATTTTTCCAGATATTTTTTAACGCTTGAATGCCCACTTCTCACAGTAAAATCTCCACTTAAGATGAAATCATTATTAAATTTTATCTCCTTATCTTTTAGTGCTTTTTTGTATCCATTAAACCGCTCTTTTGAAGAATCAATATAAGAAACACCTTCAATAAATAAAATATTAGAATGCCCTAAGCTTAAGAGATACTCCGTGGCAATATATCCGCCATGAAAATTATCAATCTTTACTGTATCAACTTTTAAACCATGGGGATCTCTATCCAATAAAACTATATTATAGCCTTCTTCTATTAAAGAATTTACATAATCATCATCTCCGCTGGTAGTAACCAATATGGCACCATCGACTTTCTTTGCCTTGAAGAAATTTACTGCTTCTAATTCTTCTTTTATGATATGATGATTTAGTGAGACTATTAGATTATATCCATTTTCTGTTGCCACTGATTCTATCCCATTAATTACCTCACCATAAAAATCCCCAATCGTATCTGGCACAGCAATACCTATACTTTTAGATAGACGAGTTTTTAAGCCACTTGCCATAGCAGAAGGGGAATAGCCTAATTCTTTTATTACATTAAATACACGTCTACGGGTCTTTGCAGAAACACCTTTACTCCCATTTGAGACACGTGAAACTGTCGTAATGGAAACGTTTGCTACTTTTGCCACTTCTTTTATTGTAGTATTCATATAATACACCCTTTTATACTATAGAAAACGTTTTCATTATTCTAATATAATATTTTTATTTTGTCAACAACTTATAAACATCTTTTTTATAATATATACTGATTGTAACCCAAAAAGTATACAAAATAGTAATGTAGGGGCACGATGCATCGTGCCCATAGGAGAAATTAGGCAATAATATAGCGAGGGCACAATTCATTGTGCCCCTACAACATAATTATAACCAAAAAGTTATAGTTTTCTATAAAATTATCTATAATGTAACATATACATAACCTGTTGAAAATATCTTTGGCTTTTTGGGAAATAATCATATACTTAAAAAAATATCATAAAAAATTTGCAAAGTTTTAATTAAGTGGTATAATGAATTTGTAAAGATGTAATTTTTTTTCAATTACTTTTTGGGTCTTTTGGGAGGTTTTTATTATGAAAATTACCACAAGGCAAAAAGAATTTTTACAATCGTTAATCGACTTATACCAAGAAAAGGCTTCACCTATCCATTATTCAGAAGTAGCCCAAAAAATGGGAGTAAGCAAATGGACTGCTTATGATATGTTGCAATTGCTCCGCAAAGAAGGTCTCCTGGAAGTAGAATACCTAATCCCGGAATCAGACAATTATAAATGGGGGAAATTGGGCCGTTCTACTATAACCTTCTTCCCTACTAAAAAGGGATACACTGTCTCTAATCTTCCCCAAAGGAAACTTTCTACAAAAACAGCCGAGCTTAATAAATTAAAAAAAGAAATTATTCAAAAGTTTGATGAAATTAAAGGAAAGTTTAACCTAAAAGACCTGTTTAAAGAAGCCTTGGAAAGCAAATCTCCCCTTATTTTTTGTGCTTGTCTATTACTCATTTTGATCCTTCTCATTAAAAAAATTACCGAGGGAATAGCTGAGATACAATTACTAAGTCAAATTATCCCTCTTAATGCAACAAATACCTATATTGAATTAGCTTTAATTGTCTTTGTAGGAATGTGTTTTGGGGTTCTAACTAAATATATAAGTAAAATTCCGAAATATATTACCGGTCCAAATAATAGTCTGGATGAATATGTAGATTACATTCAAACTTATAATGAATATGTTTCTCAGATGGATAAAAAAGAGCAAAAATCATTATTAGATTTCTTGAAAGAAACTTTGGATGAAATAAAGACAAAAAATAAAAAGTAAATTTTTCTAAATAAATTTTAGAATTTTTTTATAGGAGGAAAACATTATGGATTATATAGAAAAGTTTAAAAATTATACTACCAAACAGACTGTAAATCT
>JAHIPN010000352.1 GCA_018894595.1 bacterium | reverse complement strand
CCATTGAAGGTTTTTCAAAAAAAGGGTTTTTTAAAAATATTAACTTTAATTTGAAAAAAAATGAAATTTTAGGATTAGCGGGTTTGGTTGGTAGCGGAAGGACTGAGATCTTAAAAGCTATTAGTGGTATTGACCCTGCAGAAAACGGATGGATAATTTTTGAAAATGGAGAAAAAAATAGATTTTTACAAAGTTGGGATTCTTTAAAAAAAGGAATTGTTTATCTTACGGAAAATAGAGATAAAGATGGATTAATTAGTATTTTAAGTGTTAAAGTAAATTTAACTTTATCCTACTTTATCCGCATGATAGGAAAAAGATTGTTTATTAATGATAGCAAAGAAAAGAATCTTATTACAGAATTGATTAATGACTTCGAGATCAAAACGAATTCGTATGAAGAAGTAGTAGAAAACTTAAGTGGGGGCAACAGGCAAAAAGTGCTTTTTGGACGTATTTCTTCTACTAAAGCAAAAGTTTTTCTTTTAGATGAACCTACAAAAGGAATTGATATTGCAACAAAATTAAGTATATTAAAGATGATTAAAAACAAAATGAGCCAATCTGCAGGGGTTATAATTACTTCCCCCGGAGTAGAAGATCTTTTAACGGTATGTGATAGAATTTTAGTATTATTCAAAGGCGAGATAACTTGTGAGCTTGAAAGAAAAGATTTTAATGAATTTAGAATTTATAGTGCTATGCAAGGATTAAATAAATAGCATAAAATATTATTTAGTAAAAAGGGAAGGAAGAAAGATGTTAAACATAAAGACAAAGTTTAAATTATTAATTTTAGATAATTTAATTTGGGTTTTATTTTTTATATTGTTTATTATAAATGCAATATTTATCCCGAATTTTTTTTCTTATAATAACATCCTTAATATTTTTTATCATGTTTCAGTCTTGGGTCTTTTGGTTTTGGCTGAAGGATTGATAATAATGGTAGGACAAATTGATCTCTCAATTGAATCAATTTTAGCTTTATCTCCTGGAGTTGTTATATTAGCTGCTAATAATTTGTTTCCTGGGACTAACTCGTTTATTTTAATAATAATGACTCTTATTGTTGGAATGATCGTTGGAATGATTAATGGAATATTAATAACAAAATTAAATATGAACTCGCTACTTGAAACTCTTTCAGCAAATATTGTTATAAGAGGATTAGTCTTGTTTTTGATCCCCTTTTCTCTCATAAATCTCGATCCGAATTATACATATGCTGGAAGCGCTAGAATAATTTTTAAAATGCCGGTAGCGATTTTAATATTCCTTGGTACATTCTTTATTTTTGGAATTATAATACATAAAACAAGCTTTGGCCGATTTTTAGTTAGTACTGGTGGCAATCCTAGAGCAAGTTATATAGCTGGAGTAAATATAGATAGGATAACTATTTTCACGTTTGTTTTAGGTGGTTTAATTAGTGCTTTAGCTGGCATATTAGCTGTTGGTAGAATGGGTGCAGTGACTAATTCAATGGGTATAGGTTTAAGTATCATGGCCATTGCTGGTGCAATATTGGGTGGTGTTAATTTATCAGGAGGAAGAGGAACTGTTCTTGGTATGTTAGGTGGAGCATTACTTTTAAGTCTTTTTGATAATTTTTTAAATCTTTTAGCAGTAAATGTTTATCTAATTAATATTACAAAAGGTTTATTGATTTTGTTTGCAATTGTTTTGGATTCAATAAAAACTAAACTTAGAGCATATATTTTATATAAAGAAAAAGTAAGCCAAATGGAAAAATCTGAAATATTTATTAGAGAAGGAGTATAAAAAAATGGATATTAATATTTATATAGACCAATATAGACAAACGGTAAAAAAGGAGTGAATTTTAGAAAAATGTATAAAATTATTATGCCAAAGCTAGGTATGACAATGAAAGCTGGGTTTGTTACTAAATGTTTTAAAAAAGAAGGAGAAGAAATAGTTAAGGACGAGCTACTTTTCGAAGTAGAGTCCAGCAAAATTATTAATGAAGTTAAATCTCCAGTAAATGGATTTATAAAGAAAATATTTGCCATAGAAGAAAAAGAGTATAAAGTTGGAGAGGTGCTTGCTATTATTGCTGAAACAGAAAATGAGTTAAATGTGAAAGTTGAGAATAATGTTACAATGCAACCAGTAAATAATTTAAAGAATGAGCAGAGGAGTAACATTAAACAAAAAAAGACATTTAAGAGAAACAGTGATGATATTAATATTGTTGCTTCTCCTGCAGCTAAGCGCCTTGCAAAAAAAATGGGTGTAAATTTATCAATGATCAATGGGACAGGACCAAATGGCAGAATAATTGAAAAAGATATTCTTAATTATAATAATGACATTACGCTTTCGTCTGGGGCGGAAAATGAATTGAAGTTTACAGAAGAAAAATTATCACCAACCAGATTAACTATTGCAAAGAAACTTGAAACAGGATTTCATAAAGGTGTTTTTGTTACCCAAACAACTTTAACTGGTTGCGAAAATTTATTTACAATTAAAGAAAAAATAAATATTTCAATTACAGCGATATTTATAAAGATGTTAAGTTTAGTGTTACAAAAAATGCCTATGTTCAATGCTCATTTTGATGGCGAAAAGATTAAAAAATTTGTGGATATTAATATTGGTGTTGCGACAAATACAAAATATGATTTAATAGTTCCTGTTGTAAAACAGGCCGATAAAAAGGATTTAGAAAGAATAGGTCAAGAGATTAAATTTTTAGTGGAAGCTGCAAAGGATAAAACTTTAACTAACGATCAAATCAGTGGATCTACCTTTACTATTAGCAATATTGGTATATCAAGAACAGATTTATTCACACCAATATTGAATTTTCCTGAAGTAGCTATTCTGGGGGTAGGGAGAGTTTTTAGAGGTATAAAAGTAAGTGAAGATAATAGTTTTAAGATTGGACGTCAAGTCTGGCTTTCATTGTCATACGAACACCGCGTTATTGATGGTTTTTTAGCAGCTGAATTTTTAGGTAGATTATGTGCACTTTTAGAAAATCCAGAAAATATTGCTTTATTATTATAAAATCATAAATTTTAATATATAACTATTTTGGCAGAAAAATAGTGCTCTGAGGATATTGGTAATATTTTTGTAAATAAATATTTATTAAGATTTTAAAAACGGAGGTTAAAAGTAATGGAAAAAAGTAAAAAAGATTTGTTTTTAGATTTTTATCGCAACATGGTTACTATCCGTAATTTCGAACTTAAAGTAGGAGAGCTTTTTGCGGCAGGACGAATTCCAGGTTTTGTTCATTTATATTTAGGGGAAGAAGCAATTGCCGCTGGAGTGTGTGCTAATTTGAAATTACGAGATTTTATAACTAGTACTCATCGGGGACACGGGCATTTGATTTCTAAAGGTGGGGATATAAAATTAATGATGGCTGAGCTTTTTGGCAAGAAAACGGGTTATTGTAAAGGAAAAGGTGGTTCTATGCATATAGCTGATTTTTCTTTAGGAATATTAGGTGCTAATGGTATAGTGGGTGCAAGCATACCAATCGCTACAGGCGCAGGTTTAGCGTGTAAATTTAAAGGAGAGAAAGGAGTTTCAATTTGTTTTTTTGGAGATGGTGCTGCAGCACGTGGTACTTTTCATGAAAGTGTTAATTTAGCTTCACTTTGGAAGCTTCCTGTTATTTATATTTGTGAAAATAACAGGTATGCTGTTTCGTGTTGTATAGACAATGGAATAGCAGGTAAGGACATTGCTATCCGAGCAAAATCATATGGAATTCCAGGTTTTACTATTGATGGTAACGATGTGGAAGAAGTTTACAAGATTTCTAAAGAGGCGATTTTACAAGCAAGGAATGGTGATGGTCCAAGTCTTATTGTTGCAAATACTTGGCGCCATCATGGGCATTTCGAAGGAGAATTAGATAATTATCGAGATCAAAAAGAGCAGCAAAAATGGCTGGCTAAAGACCCGGTTATAAAATTTAGAGAAAAACTAATTAAAGAAAATGATATTGATGAAAAAACATTAAATTTAATTGAAGATGAAGTAAAAGAAAATATCGAAAAAGCAATAGAGTTCGCCGAAAATAGTTCTGTGCCAAGCGAAGAAGAACTCTTTGAAGATTTATTTGTATAATTAAAGAAAGGAGATAAATAAATGAGGGAAATTACTTATGCCCAAGCTATTAGTGAAGCATTGGCTATTGAAATGCGTCGAGATAAAAATATTTATATTGTTGGTGAAGATGTAGGAAGGGTCGGGGGGACTTTTCTTGCTACTAATGGATTGTATAAAGAATTTGGACCGGAGAGAGTTAGAGATACTCCAATAACTGAAACAGCAATCATGGGGCATGCCGTTGGTGCAGCAGTGGCTGGGTTACGGCCCTGTGTGGAAATTATGTGGATGGATTTTATGGGAGTTTGCATGGATGAGATATTAAACCAAGCAGCTAAAATACGTTACATGACTGGAGGTCAGATTAAAATACCTTTAGTTATTCGAGTTCCACAAGGTGCTGGTTTTTCTGCAGCAGCTCAACATTCTCAATCTTTGGAAGCGTTTTTTACTCATATTCCCGGGCTAAAAGTTGTTATGCCCCAAGCTCCCAAAGATGCTAAGGGATTATTATGTAGCGCAATCCGTGATGATAACCCAATTATATTTATTGAGCATTTTCAATTATATGAAACTAAAGGTGAAGTCCCGAAAGGAGAATATTTAATACCTTTAGGAAAAGCAAATATTCTTAGAGAAGGGAAAGATGTAACAATTGTATCCTGGGGTTGGATGGTGCAAAAATCAATAATTGCAGCCAATAAATTAGCGAACGAAGGAATTGAAGTTGAGGTAATTGATTTACGTACCTTAGTGCCTTTTGATAAAGAAACAATTTTAAATTCTCTTAATAAAACTAAGCGATTGGTTATAGTCCATGAAGCTGTTCGTACTTCTGGATTTGGGGCTGAAATTGCTGCTACAATTGGGGAAGAAGGTTTTGATTTTCTTGATTCTCCCATAATAAGAGTTACAGCTCCTGATACTCCTGTCCCTTTTAGCCCTTATCTTGAAGACATTTACTTACCAAACGAAAAAAAGATTGTTAAAGCAATTAAAAATATGTTCTAAAATTAAGCTTATAATATTTTATTTTAGTTTCAAAAAAAATTAAATAAAAGAGGAATTATACTAAATGAGTAAAAAACCAATTTTCACTGATGTTCTTCAAGTAGGAATTATAGTCAAAAATATTGAAGAATCTGTAAGAAGATATGCAGATGAATATGGCATTGAACCTTGGAAAATTTATTATTTTGACCATAATCATGTAAAAAATATGATTATAAAAGGAGAACCTAAGGAATATGCAATGAAAGTGGCATTAGCTAATATCGGTAAAGTAGAAATAGAGTTAATCGAACCTAAAGACGATAAAAGTATATATGCGGAATTCCTAAAACTACACGGCGAAGGGATGCATCATTTAGCTTTTAAAGTAGAAAATTATGATAGAACAGTTGATATTTTTTGTAAAAAAGGGAAAAAAATATTTCAAGGAGGCGAATGGAATGGAGAAACCTATACTTATTTCGATACTCATCAAGATTTAGGTTTTATTTGGAGATTTATAATAGATCTCCTAATTTCAAAGAACCTGAACCAATTTTTATATATTCAACCAAATCATAACTTTACCTTTTTTGTATCTATAAGATATATTATAGCTAAATTAAATGTTATAGAAAAAGATTTTAAAAAACTGAAAGGTACGATCTGTAGATACCCACGGGCAAGTCTGTGGTATTCTGCCTTTCGGGTTTATAAAGTTAGTAAACAAAATATTGTTTATTCTTAAAAAGAGGGTGGTTTTGTGGAAAAGCAGCAGTTTGAATTTATAGGTAAAAGGTTTGATATAAAAAATATAGGTAAGGTGACAGGAAGAGAAATTTATTCTTGTGATGTAAATATTCCCGGCCAATTATATGCGGTAGTTCTGCGTAGCCCTTACCCCCATGCTGAGATTAAAAAGATTGATTATACGGAAGCAGAGAGGATGGGAGCTATTTGTATCGGTCCTGGTGATGTGCCGGATACTCTATATAATGAACGAATAGTTAGCATCCCCGATAAGACCTATCGCGATAGAACGGTTTTACCTAAAGACAAGGTTCGTCACGTAGGGGAAGCAGTGGCTGCCTGTGCTGCTGAAACAGAAGAAGAGGCCTTTGCCGCCCTAAAAAAGATAAAAGTAAAGTGGGGTAAGAAATGGGAACCACTCATAAATCTTGAAGAGGCCATGGAGGCAAATGCACCTCAGATATATGATCATGTTTACCTGGGAGAAGAAAGAGTGGATATCAAGAAAAATATAGCCTGCGAGCGAGATGTTGAGGTTGGTGATATTGAGGAAGGCTTTAAAGAAGCAGAAGAAATTGTAGAGAGAACATTTAGTACCCAGAGGGTTTATCATATGCAGATGGAAACCAAATCTGCGGTGTGTGTTCCCGAAGCTGACGGAGGGATTACAGTTTGGACAACATCTCAAGGAATTCATAATGTACGTATCCTCTTGGGGAATATCTTTAATATTCCTCTTAATAAAGTAAATGTTAAAAGAATTACTCTGGGAGGTT
>JAHIPN010000351.1 GCA_018894595.1 bacterium | reverse complement strand
CCGGGCAAATATCAGAAAGGCAAAGTTATTAGCGGTTTGGAAAGATTGGAAAATATGAAAGGTATTATAGTCTTTCATGCCGGCACCAAATTTCAAGATGGGAAAATTATTACTTCAGGAGGAAGAGTCCTGGGGATAACTTCCTGGGATAATACTATCTCTAAAGCTAAAGAGAAGGCTTATAAGGGTGTAGAAAAAATTTATTTTGAGGATATGTATTACCGAAAAGATATTGCCGCCAAAGCTATAAAGGAGAAAGATAAATGAACAAAATAAAACGAGCTTTAATTAGTGTATCTGATAAAAAAGGAATTGTTGATTTTGCTAAAGGTTTGGAAAAATTAGGAATCGGAATTATTTCTACCGGAGGAACGGCTCAGCTACTGAAAGATGCTCAAATCAGAGTAAAATTAATTTCCGAAGTAACCAATTTTCCGGAGATGTTAGATGGCAGAGTTAAGACTCTTCATCCTTTAATTTTTGGAGGGATATTAGCTAAAAGCGATAATCCTATTCATCAAAAACAATTGGCAGCTCAACGGATAGAATCAATAGGGCTGGTAGTGGTAAATTTATATCCTTTTCAAAAGACAATTTCTAAAAAAGGGGTTAGCTTAGAAGAGGCTATAGAAAATATTGATATTGGAGGACCTTCTCTTTTACGTGCAGCTGCCAAGAACTATCAAGATGTGGCTGTAGTAATAAATCCCCAGGATTACCCGGTAATTTTAGAAGAATTAGAAAAAAATCAGGGAGAAATATCTTTAGAAACTAAAAAAAGATTAGCGACCGAAGTTTTCGAACATACTTCATTTTATGATGGAATAATTACTCAATATCTAAGAAAAAATTTGCTCAAAGAGTCAACTTCTTTCCCCCAGACTCTAAATTTACTGGGCGAAAAAGTTTTAGACCTGCGTTATGGAGGAAACCCTCATCAATCAGCTTCTTTCTACAAAGAAGAATTAGTAAAAGAGGCTAATCTGGGAGATGCGGTACAATTAGGCGGCAAAGAATTATCTTTTAATAATTTAGTAGATTTAGGGGCAGTTTTAGAAATAGTTAAGGATTTTCAGGAACCTACTGTTGTCTTTGTAAAACACACCAATCCTTGTGGTTTAGCTTCCGCCAAAACTATTGAAGAAGCTTACCAAAAAGCTTACCAGGGGGACCCTCTTTCTGCCTACGGCAGTATTATCGGTATAAATAGGGTAGTAGATTCAAAATTGGCTGATTTAATTAATGAAACTCCTTTTGTGGAGGCAGTACTGGCTCCCGATTTTGAAGAAGAGGCACTGAATATTTTAAGACAGAAAAAAAATCGCCGCTTAATAAAAGTGGGAGATTTACAAAATAGAGATATTCAGATAAAAGATATTAAAAAAATAACCGGTGGATTTCTGGTTCAAGATAGAAACATAAAGGAAATTACTATAAAAGACTTGAAAATTGTAACTAAAAGAAAGCCGAATAAAGAAGAATTAGAAGAGCTCTTATTTGCCTGGAAGGCAGCCAAACAGGTAAAATCGAATGCCATCGTTTTAACCAAAAATAAGCAGACGGTAGGTGTCGGGGCTGGGCAGATGAGTCGTGTGGATTCGGTTCTAATTGCTATTAGGAAATCAGAAGGACGTTCCAAGGGCTCATATCTTGCATCTGATGCCTTCTTCCCTTTTAGAGATGGGGTAGACGAGGCGGCCAAAGCGGGAATAACTGCCATTATTCAGCCCGGTGGATCAAAAAGAGATGAGGAAGTTATAGAAGCTGCCAATGAACATAATCTGGCAATGGTCTTTACCGGAGTAAGATGTTTTAAGCATTGATTCTGGTATTAATAAATGGTAAGGTTTTATTAGTCACATAACCATTAATTAATCGATTGAATTTATTGGTAGGGGCAGACCTTGTGTCTGCCCTTCTCTCTTTGTATGTCATTCCCACCTCTCTTAAGTCATTCCCGCGAAAGCGGGAATCCATCCCTCTGTCATTGCTTTCGAAGAAAGCGCGTCAATCTCAAAGGTAGGGGTTAATTTATCCGACGCGTTCTTTCATTCCCGTGCACGCGGGAACTTAGGGGTCCCATACTGTATAGTTGATTCTATATGAAGACAATTATTAACCAATAGTTGACTTTTCATAAAGACAACTATATAATATAAACATGATAAATAAAGATACGATATTTAAAAAAGAAATATTCAAATTGATAATTAAAGAGTCCCAGGAAAGTTCACTGCCCAATATTTTTGACAGAGATTTAAAAATTCCCCTTTCTTCTAAAAAGATAATTACTATTTATGGACCCAGGAGATGCGGCAAAAGTTTTTATTTTTTATCTTTAATTAAAAAACTCATACAAAAAGGGATTCCTAAAAAAAGAATATTATATATAAGTTTTGAAGATGATCGGATTTTACCTTTAGATTTTCAAGAATTAACTTTTCTTTTAGAGGCTTATTTCGAACTCTACCCGGAAAATAAAGAAGAGGAGATATTTTTATTTTTTGATGAGATTCAGAATATAAAAAACTGGGAAGTTTTTATAAGAAGAATCTACGAAAAAGAGAAAGTAAGAATATTTATCACTGGCTCTTCATCAAAATTACTCTCTTATGAGATTGCTACTTCCTTAAGGGGACGGACGATAAGTTATCCATTATACCCCTTAAACTTTAGAGAATTCTTGTATTTTAAAGGGGAAACCATTGAAAAAGATTTTGAATATACCGAAAAAAGATTTAAAATTAAAAAATATTTAGAAGAATATTTAGAGTGGGGAAGTTTTCCCGAAATTGTTTTAGAGGAAGATTTCATTTTAAAGAGAAAGATACTTTCAGAATATTTTGGACTATTAGTTTATCGTGATTTAAAAGACAGGTTTTCTATAGAAAATACCGCTTTAATAAAAGATTTATTAAAATCACTTTTTACTAATATTTCATCTTATTTTTCAGTTAATTCTTATTTTAAAGTTACCAGGGAAAGGATGCCTCTTTCCAGACAAACTCTTTCCTTTTATTTGTCTTGCATTGAAGAAACCCAGTATTTTTCTTTGTTGCCGATATTTTCTTATTCCTTAAAAATTCAAAGGGTAAATCCCAAAAAAATAATCTGCTTGGATAATGGATTGCGAAGTGCGGTCGCTTTCAAATTTTCTCAAGATAGAGGAAAATTAGCCGAAAACCTCGTGGGGCTCGCTTTGCAGATGAGAGGAGAGCAGAAGGAAATATTTTATTGGAAGAGCAGGGGAGAGGTAGATTTTATAGTGAAGGAGAATAATCATCTTTCAGCGATTAATGTTTGCTTTTCTAATACATTCCCCGATAGAGAAAAAAAATCTCTTTTAGAATTTAAGCAAGAATTTCAAAATGTAAAAAATTTAATTTTGTTAACTGAAGATTTGCAGAAAGATGAAAATGGCATCAAATTTATCCCTCTCTGGAAGTGGCTAATTTATTGAAAGATAATGCAAGTTAAATATTTTAAATTATTTTCCTAATTATTGCCATACAGTAGTCACACCACTATGATATAATCAAATAAATTGTGAAGATTGAACCCTTGAAGGAGAATTTTAATGAATAAATCTGAACTAATTAGAAAATTAGAAGATATTGAGTGGGAAGATTTTGATTATTATAAAATTACCTTTCCAATTACCACTACCCAGAAAACTATTGCCTTAATTGGAAAAAGTCCTGAAATAAGTCGCAAAGAACTTGCAGAAGTAATTGGTCTAACCGAAGATGGGATTAAATATCATCTTAAAAAAATGCAGAAAAAAGGCATAATTAAGAGAATCGGCCCTGCCAAAGGCGGACACTGGGAAGTTGGTGAGAAATAAGGAACGAAGATTAAAATGGAAAATATCGACGAGAAACTAAAAGAGATTTTAAACAGGGTAAGAATGAAACATTTTCTGTCATTGCGAACTTTTTCTCTATCTGTCATTGCGAGGAGTGAAACGACGTGGCAATCTCTATTACCCTAACCAACAACCGAAAACCTTTCTTCCAAAAAAAGAAGGATTTTCAGAACCTTTTGTCGAATATAAAAATATAATGTTTTAAAAGGAAATGGGGTCTGCCTGTAAAGATTTTACCCTGGTACTTTACATAAACTATGCAAAATATTTTTGATAATTATATCCAATCGATTTCTTCTAAATTTTCTCACCTAGAAACAAGTGAAATGGGTTACCGTGCCGATTTTGAAATTTTACTAAAAGGTATTTTTGAATCAATCAATGTCAAACGCGTAGATCATGACCCCAAAGCCAGACAGGGAAACAAACCGGATTTTATTGTAATAAATAAAGATGTGCCTATTTTGTATATAGAAGCAAAAGACATCGGAGTATCTCTGGATAAAGTTGAAAAATCGGAGCAAATGGCACGATATTTTGGTTATACAAATTTAGTTCTTACAGACTATCTAGAATTTCGATTTTACAGAAATGGCCTTCCCTATGAGGAACCAATTAAAATAGCAAGTTATGATTTAAAAAATCGAATCATTACTCCACTTTCGCAAAATTATGAGCATACAGCAAAAACACTGCTCGATTTTACCCAGTCACAAAAGGAACCCATAAAATCAGGTAAACATCTCTCCAGGATTATGGGAGGAAAAGCGCAAAGAATCAGAGACAACATAAGACATTTTCTGAGCTCTGATTCAGCACAAAAT
>JAHIPN010000350.1 GCA_018894595.1 bacterium | reverse complement strand
CCTTCCCCCGCTAAGCCGCATAGTGATAAAAGCTTTCTCTAGTTCAGATACTATTCCCATAAATTGCCGGAAGGCCTTTCTCATTGGATCGTTGCTATCTAAGTGAGGCTCCTCTATACTAATAAGCTTTTTATTTAATCCTTCTAATTTTTTTATCAAATGCTCTTGTATATAAAGATCTCTGGCCAATCTATCTAACTTGAAAATTAAAACTCCCTCAATCTCTTTGTTGTTTTCTGCATAAATAAACAATTCTGCCAATCCCGGTCTATTTTCTAATTCACTCGCTCCGCTTATCCCATTATCTTTAAATATTTTTACCAATTCGCAACTATTTTTCTCAGCATATTTCTTTAGACTGTTTTCCTGTATCTCTATGGTTCCTTCTTCTTTTTGATTATCCGTGCTTACCCTGCAATAACCTACTAATATTTTAGGCTTATTCATATTCTTACGCCTACATTATTATTACTTTAAGCATATATTAACATCCATAAAATATCTTTGTCAAGTTTCTTTAATATATATTATAATATTTAATACAAAGGGAATATTTTTAATAAAGTGGGATTAGATGAAGTGATTTTATGCAGAAAATAAAAAACAGTTAGTGATATTTTTTAAGATCGGTGACTTATGATAATGTTAACGCGGTATCTAAAAAAGTCCAGATGACAAATTTTTCCCGGAACGTACTACAAGAATTAGTTAATTTATCCACTTCGTCATTGTTTAGCGGTTCTCTTTTGTATTGGTATGGCATAAATTTTCTCCTAAGGTTTTCAGCATATTAACGACGCTACAACCATAGAAAGCAGTGTCCTGAAGGACAAGAGCATTAACCCGTAGCGTATTGCCGTGTTAGATGATACCACTTCACTCCTTTTAAGCACTATTGTATTGAGATCCCTAAGGCCATAAAAATTTTTTTGCTGTTTCGCTTACAATATCAATTAAAATATCTCTAAAAGCATCTACAATTGGTTTACTTGTTTTGGATAGTATCTTTTTAAACCTTGTAGCAGCAAGTGTAGTTTTTGGGCTATCTTTTATTATATCATTAATGCTCTGAGTCAAAATTTCTTTATCATCATCCGAAATGTTCTCCAATTCCTGAGCGAGGTCGTGAGCAGCTTGAGTTCTTGCTTCTGTCCAAGGGTATGGTTTCCCACAATTAGGGCAAAATGCTGGGGCTTTTTGATCTGCAAGACTAAGAACACCTTCTACATAATAATTCCCTTGTATTTCAGCGTGGCAATTTGGGCAATTAGTAATTGTAGGAGCACCGCATTTATCGCAAAATTTTTTATTAAATTGTGGATACTCATTTACAGAAGAATTTATAACATGCCCATTCAAACAAATTTGAGCAAGATCATACCAATCATCTCCCATTTTTAAACCTCCATTTAGAAGTTGTTTTGCCTAACTTGTTTACATACGAACTTAAATTCTTTTTTAGTTTAAACTTTCCATCTGGGCTTGTCAATATTTAGTAAAAAAAACGCCAAGATGGCGTTAACTTATGATTTAAAATACTTATAAAATAAGGATTTTGAGCTAAAGAAAAGTAGTCAATGGCGTGCTTTTAGACAGAAGACGACAGAAGGTAAGTTATCGAAAAAAGACTTATAACTTAAGAAAGAAAATTAAAAATTTGCCTACAATAAGTTTATATGAGTTTTTTATTAATCAGCTTAGTACCAAATTAAGCTAAGTCTAAAAAACTATATCCGGGTCGTATCTAACCATTCAGTAAATGGCCAATGTGATCTTAATTTAACTATTATAATTAATAAAGCCAGACTTAGTAATGTAAAGAAAAATTCCTTAACAATCCAAACTAAGCCTGGCTTTTTGTTAATTTAAAATCCAAAGCTGACTTCTATTCATTTTAAATAGACTGAAAGATATACTAAAATCTTCTTTTAAAATGATACAGAGAGAAAATAGGGTCTGCACTGTCCCTATTTTATTCAATATTTTGTTTTTTATTTTATATTAATTTCTACAGCAGTATTTGCAAAGTCCCAAGTAGTACCTTTACTTACAGCAATTTGAAGTTTATGTTTGCCAGCACCAAATGGTAATCGTGAAAGATAATTTGTATCTAAATTAATCTCTACAGTACCATTCCCAACTTCATTAGTAGTTAATTCACCTATAACATTCCATATGGGTGCTCCATTGGTATATCTTTCTAGATAGACTTTATATGTAAAATTTTCATCACATTTTTTTAGAGAAACTATTACAGTTAAATTATAACCTTCTTCAACTGGATCTGGGTTATTAATAATGGCGAATCCAACAACTTCACCACTTGGATCAGGATTCCAGCTACCCGGATTTTTTATAAGGTCTGATTTTTCAGCTTTGCTAAATACTGTAGTCGCAAAAACAACTACCATTAATAAAACTAGTCCTAATATAATAATCTTTTTCATTAAAATTCACTCCTTTACTTTTTTAATTTTAGTTTAATTGAAATATAAACTTATATCATTTCAATACAATCAAGGGACATCGCCTCCTTTTTAAGATTAAATAAAGTTCAAGTGATTTGTTTATATTATGATGAATAAATGTTAATTTTCTTTATCAGGTTGAAGATAGTTTTTTAAGTAGATATTTTATAAGTAGTGCTTCGACTATTTCTTGGAATGTTTTTAAAAGGCAGTTTTTTAAGTAGATAGATGATAAGATTTCTTGAGTGATTTTTTGCTTAATAAATGTAAGAATAAGAAAAATGGGGAACAATAGGTAAAATAAAAACTGCCAATCTTTATTTAGTTAAAAAGTCGGCAGTCTGGCAGTCCTGTCACTAAAAGTGATTTAGACCCATAACTTTGCGGCCT
>JAHIPN010000349.1 GCA_018894595.1 bacterium | reverse complement strand
TTATTTTACTTTCTCTTTTAATTCCTTGCCTGCTTTGAAGAAAGGTACTTTCATAGCTTTTACTTGGATTTTTTCGCCAGTACGTGGATTTCTTGCCATTCGAGCGGCTCTTTGTCTAATGCCGAAAGTACCAAATCCAACCATTCTAAGAGCTTCTCCTTTTGCCAAACAATCAGAAATATTTTTACCTACGCATTCAACTGCTTTTTTAGCTTCAATTTTAGTACAACCAAGATCACTTGCTACCTTATCGATTAATTCGCCTTTGTTCACTGTTTACACCTCCTTTCATTTTTTTCAAACAAAATACCCTATAAAAATGGGGGCAAAATATAAGTGTTTCTAAGTATTTTATGTCTACTACTTATACATTATACGACAAGCATTTTAAAAATCCTTCTTTTTTTAGAAATTATTTTTAATTTTTTTAAAAAAAATGGTATTTTCAAGCATTTTTTAATAAATTTTATCTAAATTGTCATTCAGGAGATAGATTTATTATATATAAAATAGAAATATGTTAAGTAATTATAAAAGAAATTGCTATATATTGCAAGTGTTTTAACCTATTGAGGGTAATTTAGTTGTAATAAAAAGTCCCAAAGTCTTCATTTATGTCCGGTTTTTATGTGTTATAATAAAACATAAGTAATTGCACTACTACACGCTAAACGCTACCCGCTCTACGCTATACTAAATACGCAATACGATATACGATATACGAAAAAAGGAGGTTTTTAAAAATGTTAAGAAGTGTATTGTTTCAAAAGAAAGGGAAAATATTTGCCTGCATTTTTATTGCTCTAATAGTTTTTCTTTGGTTGGGTATTTCCGGAATTAATTTTGCCCAAAGCCCCAGTCCGGAGGAAGTTGAAAAGATGAAAAGCATTCAAATTATCAATCCTCATCCCCCATTTTCTCTTAGATTGTGGCTGGATAAAGAAAGAGGAGCTACTTATGCCCCTGGGGAAAGGATTAAAATTTTCTTCCAGGCTTCTCAGGATTCTTTTATAAAGATTTATAACTACGATACTGAGGGCAGAGTAAAAGTTATCTTCCCCAATCGGTATTCACCACATAATTTTGTAAGAGCCGGACAAATTCATTCCGTTGAAGGTCTGATTGACCCAAATACCAGGCCAGGGATTGAATATGTTCAGGGATTCGCTACTACCGGACCTATGTTTTTAAGTGATAGGGAAAAGGATCTTATTTCTAAAGAATTTATGCCAGAAATAAGCAAAGATTTTAAAAACTTTACCATCACTATTAAGGGTATAATAGTATCCCTACCCCCCACTGCCTGGACTTCGAGTAATATATTGAGTTATATGGTAAGACCAACAACTCCTCCTCCCACTTATTATGGCAGGATTATAGTAACTTCCCATCCTCAAGGAGCGAAAGTATATCTGGACAATGTTCAACGGGGAACGACCCCCTTAAATTTGGATAGGGTCGCCACAGGTCAGCATCAGATTAAGTTGGTAATGGCAGGTTATCAGGATTGGAGTAGCAATGTCTCAGTATCACCTTCCCGGACCACTACGGTTTCTGCTGATTTAGTTCCTTTGCCTGCATATGGTTCAATCTCTGTTTACTGTAATCAGAGCAATGCTAAGATATTTTTAGACGGTACTTATAAGAAGAGGACTTATTCGGCTAAACCAGTAGTATTAGAAAATGTAAGAGAGGGATATCATGAACTTACCATAATCAAAGATGGCTATAGAACCTGGGTAGAAGATATTTGGGTATATACCGGTGAGACTACTTCTATCTATGTAGAAATGATAGAAATAGAGTATTAAAATAATTTTAATGAAAAATCATATATTATAATTATAACCCAAAAAGTACACGAAATAGCAATGTAGGGGCACGATGCATCGTGCCCACAGAAGAAATCAGGAAATAAATATAGCGAGGGCACAATTCATTGTGCCAGTATAATTATAACCAAAAATCATAATTTGCTATAAAATTATCTGCAACATACCATATACATAACCAGTTGAAAATATTTTTGGCTTTTTGGGGAATAACTACTATATTATTTTTTCCTGAATTGTTCTGTAAATTGATGTAAATTTATTAGAAGGAGGAAGCAATAAATATGAACGAAGAAATAGATGTAGTAATTATCGGGGGAGGGCCAGGTGGATATGTATCGGCTATAAAAGCATCCCATTCAGGATTGAAAGCTGTTCTAATAGAAAAAGATAAATTGGGAGGAGTCTGTTTAAATAGAGGTTGTATTCCCACCAAAGCTTTAGTAAGTACTGCAGAGCTATTAAACAATCTACAAAGGGCTGGGGAATTCGGGATTCAGGTTAAAGATTATTCTATCGATTTTCCTGCCATAATGAAACGGAAAGATATGATAACCAGGAGATTATCTTCTGGTGTAGAACAGCTGATGAAAGCCAATCAGATAAGAGTAATAACAGGAGAAGGGCAGATAATTGTACCAGGGACAGTAGAAGTACTTGATACTGAAGGGCAAAAAGAAGTGATAAAGACCAAAAATATCATTATCGCTACCGGTTCAAAAGTGATGAGACTTCCCATACCAGGCATAGATAGTGAAGGAGTAATAACCAGTGATGAAGCCCTATCCTTGAGCGAGCTGCCCTCCAGGATGTTAATTGTCGGAGGAGGGGTGGTAGGCATAGAATTTGCCGGTATCTTTAAGGCTTTGGGAGTGGAAGTTACCGTAGTAGAGATGCTCCCCAGGATCTTACTCCCTATAGATGAGGAGATAGCCCGCAGACTTACTCAGATCCTAAAAAGAAAAGGGATTGAAATTCTTACTGATTGTAAAGTTAAGGAGATAAAGAAGAACCACCAGAATTTAGAAGTCCTGGTTTCCGCTACTGATGGAGAGAAGAGATTGGAGACCGAAAAGGTCCTATTAGCTGCCGGTAGAGTCCCCGAGTTGGGGAATATAGATGTCCAAAGACTGGGTATTGAATTAGATAGAGGAGCGATTAAGGTAGATAAAAAGATGAGAACCAATATTCCCGGTATCTATGCGGTCGGGGATGTGGTGGGCAGGATAATGTTAGCCCATGTCGCTTCCCGAGAAGGAATAGTTGCGGTAGAGAACATCTCCGGTAAAGAGGTTTTGATGGATTATAAAGTAGTCCCTAATTGTGTATTTTCTATGCCCGAGGTAGCAAGCGTAGGGCTAACTGAAGAGGAAGCCCGGAAAGAAAATGATAATATTAAGGTCTCTAAATTCCCCTTTATGGCCAATGGTAAGGCCCTGGGCATGGGAGAGACCGAGGGGATGGTAAAGATAATTGCCGATGCTGATACTTTTGAGCTTTTGGGTGTGCACATCTTGGGAGTCCACGCCAGTGATCTGATTACTGAAGGTGCCTTGGCTTTATCTATGGAGGCTACTGCTGAAGAGATTATTAATACTATTCATGCCCATCCTACCCTGGCAGAGGCCATCGCTGAAGCAGCCGAAGGAATAGTCGGCAAACCTATTCACCTGGCCCGGGGATAATTTGTTATTGATTAAGTAAAACATAACCTCCGAAATTTCTCTGAATAAAAGAAGATAATATGAGGGTAAATTAAATATGAACCCACAAAATTTATCTTATAAAGGAAATATAAGTTATGAAAAAATCTGCAATTATTAAATTATTATTATGCTTGATACTAATTTCTTTTTTATCAGTTGATTATGCATCAGGTGAAAATAAGGGGAATACTATTACCTGGGATAAAACCTTTGGCGGAAGTAGTGAGGATATGGGGTT
>JAHIPN010000348.1 GCA_018894595.1 bacterium | reverse complement strand
CTGAGCACCGCCGTCTATTAAATTGACTATCCTAGTCCCCTTCCTTAAGTACAGCGCTCCTACACCATTAGGACCGTAAAATTTATGTCCGGACATCGATAACATATCTACTCCTAAATCATTGACATCTATAGGAATATGGCCGGTAGTTTGTACTGAATCAGTGTGAAAATATACTCCTGCGTCTTTGACTACTTTTCCTATTTCTTTAATCGGTTCAATGGTACCGATTTCATTATTAGCATGCATAATGGTTACCAATATCGTCTTATCGGTAATCGCTTTTTTTACATCTTCGGGGTCTATCAGACCATATTTATCAACCGGTAAATAAGTAACCTTAAACCCCCGTTTCTCTAAAAACTGACAGGAATGCAGGACAGCATGGTGTTCTATCTTCGAAGTAATAATATGATTCCCTTTATTCTGATTAGCCCAGGCTATTCCTTTTATAGCATAATTGTCTGCCTCTGTCCCTCCGGCGGTAAAAACAATTTCTGCAGGATTTGCACCGATTAAATGAGCTACCTTTCCTCTAGCTTCTTCCACTGCTTCTCTTGCTTCCTGCCCAAAAGAATGAATACTATTAGGATTCCCATATTTTAAAGTGAAATAAGGTCCCATTGCCTTGACTACTTCTACATCCGTAGAGGTGGTTGCCGCATGATCCATATAAATCCTTTTCATAAAACCATTTCCCCCCTTTATACTTTTTCCGCCTTCCTGAATTGCAGCGTGAAAAAATTATATTATATATGAGTAATTTTGTCAACTTTTATATTTCTGAATTTATTCATTGTTTTAAAACTATTTCTTGGGCATCTTCTTTGGCAACTCGCTCTATAAATTCCTTAATTGTGCCCTCTCTGTTTTTGTATTATTTCCGTTTACTGTTTTCTTAACGAGATACGAATTCGGCTTCTTTCTTCTATTTTCTTAACTGGCTAACCAGGTAACCAACTAACCGATTAACTAATTATACTCTATACTAATTTATATAAACTTAATAACCCGTCCTAAAATAAATCCTAATAATATTCCGACAAGAAAAACAGTAGTTAAAAGCCGGGCATTGGCTACTTCTTTAACTCCCTTAATTCTGATAAAGGTTAATGTGACCAAATAAGCTATTCCATTTATAGTAATAAAGAAGGGCCAGACTATTACTTTGGCTACAATCGGTCCTATATAGGGAATTGATTGAATAACAAATATAGCCTGAGAAAAAATTTGCCTGGCTATTTCCATAAAAATTCCCAATAAGGCTACGATTGCCGTAGTCAATATTTTATCTACACCTAAATAAGTCAGCACATAAAAAACCGATATCATTATTAATATGGTTACGGTAATTTCCAAATCTTCCTTAAACTTCGGCTTCTTCAGTTTAGGTTTAAAATCTTTGCTCAATTTTTAAAATCCTTTGTAATTTTATATATAAATTAGATATTGTGAATATGGCTTCCGGTTAGGATTTATCGCTTTCTGTAGATTTCTCAGCAGCTTCTTCTCTTTTTTCTTCTTTTCTCTCTTTAATAGAGCTAATACCTATTATTATTGCAAACATTCCACCAATTAACAAAATAAAAGGCACTAAAGCTGCTAAAGCTTTTAGAAATAAGAACCACCATTTAATTAATCCTAATATCCCTAAAACTACGGCTGCTATTCCTCCCAAAATAATCCACATTTTAATTTACACCTCCTTAATAAATAAATTTAAAATATGAAAAATTTATTCTTAACCCAGTATCCTATAAATTATAATACAAAAATTAATGGATTGAAAAATATTTTTAATCTCTCTTTCTTTTTATAATTTTTCTTTCCTAACATAATTCATGATTATTAAAGTAAATCCTCTATCACCTGATAGCGAAAGAATTAAATTCTCCTATATATTTTCCCCATTCTATGTCTACTTTTTCTACAATTGCACTTCCCGGTCCCTGATAACACCAGCTTATCAGCTTTTTTACTTTTTCTTCCTCCCCTTCCACAACTATCTCTACTTTACTATCCCAACAATTCCTAACCCATCCCTTTACCCCTAAGCTTTGGGCAATATCCTGGGCATAATAACGAAAAGCTACTCCCTGTACTCTTCCTGAAATTAAAATATGTGCCCTTACTTTTTTTGTATCTTTATTCATACTTAATAGTATCCTTATCCAAAACTATTTTCCTATCTCTATTTTACTCCAAAACAAAAAAATTAAAAAGAATAAATCCAATTTTAATTTTTTCAAGGTGCAAATTATGGCTTTATAAATAAATAAGAATAAGATATAATAATTTTTAACAGGGGAACTAATAAAGCAATACTAAAAGGAGAATAAAGGCCAATTTTAAATTTAATTTTATTTTTTCTAACTATAATTTCTTGTTTTTTTGTAGGCGGTATCTGGTATGCCTTATTTTTAATCACTATTCTACTTACTCACGAATTAGGACATTTCTTTGTTAGTAGAAGATATGGGGTAGAAGTCACTCTTCCCTTTTTTATCCCCTTCCCTCTATCTCCTTTTGGTACTTTAGGGGCAGTTATCAAAATGAAAGGAACTATGCCCAACCGTCAAGCTTTATTTGACATCGGGATAGCCGGACCTTTTCTAGGTTTGGTTCTCACTATCCCTACTATAATAATCGGACTTAAACTATCAGAAGTAGCAGTAATTTCAGAAATCGAGGGGCCGGTTATTCCTCTGGGAAGT
>JAHIPN010000347.1 GCA_018894595.1 bacterium | reverse complement strand
TGGAATCTTTAGCGGTCTGCAAAGTCAGTTAAATTTTCTACCTGCTCAACACACCGATTTTATATTTTCTGTAGTAGGAGAAGAATTAGGTTTTTTAGGGGTCATCTTTTTATTAGGACTTTATGTAATAATGTTATGGAGAGGAATAAAGATTGCTTTAGAGGCTAGAGATTTATTAGGAAGTTTGCTGGCTGTCGGTGCCGTGTCGTTTCTCTTTTTTCATATAATTGTAAATATAGGAATGGCTATGGGGATGTTGCCAGCTACCGGATTACCCCTGCCTTTTTTAAGTTATGGGGGAAGCTTTATGATATCTAACTTAATAGCGATAGGGATATTGCTAAATGTGGAATTGCATAAGATAAAGTGGTAAAATAATTGGCCGATTTACCAATTGACCAATTCACCAATTAGCCATTAACCCGACTAATTAATCAGGGAGAGAAAATTTTGGATATTAAAAAAATATTATTTGAAGAGTTATTGGATAAGGTAAAAAAACCGGGGAGATATACCGGTAAAGAATTTAATGAAATAGTAAAAGAAGAGAATGCATCCACCGTTAAAGTAGCCTTTGCCTTCCCTGATTTATACGAGATCGGGATGAGTTATTTGGGATTTAAAATACTGTACGAGATTATAAATAAGAGAGACGATGCTCTGGCTGAGCGAGTCTTTTCACCTGCGGTGGATATGGAAAAACTACTGAGAGAACGACTGATACCCGCTTTTTCTTTAGAGACCTATAGACCTTTAAATTCTTTTAACATAGTTGGATTTACGATTCAACATGAATTAGGTTATTCCAATATCCTAAATCTTCTCGAAATTGGGCACATACCTTTAAGGTCGGATGAGAGAAAAGAAGATGACCCCCTGATAATTGCCGGTGGACCAGGGGCCTTTAATCCGGAACCCTTATCCCGTTTTATCGATTTATTTGTAATCGGAGAAGGGGAAGAGATTGTCGGTGAAATTATAGAAGTTTATAAAAGATGCAAAGAAAAAAAACAGGGCCGAGCTAAACTTTTAGAAGAATTAGCCCGAATAGAAGGGATTTATGTCCCGTCTTTCTATAAAATAAGTTATTTTAAAGACGGAAGGGTTAAATCGGTTGCCCCTAAAAAAGAAACCTATTATTCAGTAATTAAAAAGCAGATTATTTCTGATTTTGATAAAGCAGCATATCCTCTTTTCCCCATTGTCCCCAATATCGATGTGGTTCACGATAGAATTACCCTGGAAATTTTTCGGGGGTGTACCCGGGGATGCCGTTTTTGTCAGGCAGGAATGATTTACCGCCCGGTAAGGGAAAAATCGGTCGATACTTTAATTGGATTGGCTGATGAAATTCTTGCTCATACCGGATACGAGGAGATATCCTTGTCCTCTTTAAGTTCAAGTGATTATAGTGAAATAGAAAGTTTGATTACTAAATTGGTAGACCGATTTGAAGAAAAAGGCGTAGGGGTTTCTCTGCCTTCTTTAAGGATAGATTCTTTTTCTGTCGCTTTAGCCCAGCAGGTCCAGAGAGTAAGGAAGGCCGGTCTTACCCTCGCCCCTGAGGTAGGAACTCAAAGGTTAAGAGACGTGATAAATAAAAATGTTCAGGAAGAGGATTTGTATTCTTCGATAAGCGCAGCTTTTGAGAAAGGGTGGAGGAAGATAAAACTTTATTTTATGGTTGGCCTGCCCACCGAGACCGAAGAAGATGTGGAAGGGATAGTAAGACTGGTTAGTAAAGTTGACCGAATGGGGAGAGAAATAACCGGAAGAAAGATTAGCATAAATATTAGCGTGTCTGCTTTTGTGCCCAAACCCCATACTCCTTTTCAATGGGAGGCCCAGGAGGAGAGAGAGTCCTTATTTAAAAAAATAAGATATTTGAAGAATAGATTAAATTGGAGGAATATTTCTTTCAGTTATCCGGATATTAATCGAATTTATCTGGAGGCAGTCTTTGCCCGGGGAGATAGAAGGTTAGGTGAAGTATTAGAAAAAGCCCATTCTTTGGGGTGCAAATTTGATGCCTGGAGAGAACAGTTTAATTTTGAAGCCTGGCAGAAGGCCTTTAATGATTGCGGGCTTAATATGGAATTTTATGTCAATAGAGCGAGGGGGGAAGATGAGGTTCTACCCTGGGACCATATCTCCTGTGGAGTTAAAAAAGAATATCTGCTTGAGGAGAAGGAGAAGGCTTTAAGAGGAGAAACAACTCCCGATTGCCGTTTTGAGGATTGTGCGGGGTGCGGAGTGTGCTAACCAATTAACCAACTAACGAGATACGAATTTACTAATTAATAAATGTAAACAAAAGGAGAATTTTTTAGTTTGGAACAATTAGTCAGAATAAAATATTTTAAAGACGGACCTATTACCTATATCTCCCATTTAAACCTGGTCCAGGTTTTTACCCGTGCTCTAAGAAGAGCCGATATCCCTGTGGTTATATCCAGTGGCTTTAATCCCCGGTTTAGAATATCTTTCGGTCCCCCCTTACCTCTGGGTATCAGCAGCACCTCTGAATATTTAGATATCAGACTAAAAGAGGAGGTAAAAGTCGAGGAGTTAACAGAAAGATTAAATCTGGTTTTGCCTCAGGGATTGAAGATATTACGGGCTAAAACAATCCCTTCCTCTGCCGATTCTTTAGTAAAGGTAATCGATAGAGCTTCTTACCTTATCATCCTAAAGATAAAGGAAAAGCTATTAGATTCAGCAACTAAAAATCAAGAAAATGAATTAAAAGAGCTGAAGCAAGAGGTAGAGAAAAATAATAAAAGATTTTTAAATTTGGATGAAATCACCGTAGAAAAGCAGACAAAGAATGGGATTAAAATGGTTGATATAAGACCTTCGATTTTAACTATATCAGTAAAAAAATTTAAAAAGCAGATTTTAGAGCTTGGTTTGGACCTTAAAATAGGACAGCAGGGGAATCTGAACCCTCGCTATGTAGCCAGAGCCTGGATTTCCAATTTTGCAAATAATTTTGATATCATCCAGATTTGCCGTGATGGTTTATATGTAAAAGGTGAAGAGGTTATTTAAGTATCAGATAAAAATCTATATAAAAAATTTATTAAATTTTTAAGATACTGTTTTAAATATTAAGTTTAAATTTTTTATCTTTACTAATAGGATTATTTAGAGTAAAATATATTGGTATATCGTATGTTGTATATCGTATATCGTGAAGAAAATAAAAGACTGAAGATAAGATAGTATCGAGTA
>JAHIPN010000004.1 GCA_018894595.1 bacterium | reverse complement strand
GATTTTAACGGATCCACAGCCGGATATAAACCCTGGCTGGCCCGCTGTCGGGTAAGCACCACTGAAGCAGAAAGATGACTAAAAGTATGAACTGCTGCCGGGTCAGTAAAATCATCAGCAGGTACATAAACAGCCTGGATTGAGGTGATAGACCCGGTGGGGGAATTACAAATTCTTTCCTCAAGGTCAGCAATCTCACTTGCCATAGTAGGTTGATACCCTACCCGGGAAGGTAATTCGCCTAAAAGACCGGAAACCTCAGCCCCGGCCTGGACAAAGCGGAATATATTATCAACTAACAAAAGAACGTCCTGCTTAGCTTCATCACGGAAGTATTCTGCCATGGTTAAAGCAGCATGTCCTACCCTAAACCGGGCACCGGGCTGTTCGTTCATCTGGGCAAAAATCAAGACCGCCTTTTTCAGGACGCCTGTTTTTATCATTTCCCGATACAATTCTTCCCCTTCTCTGGACCTCTCTCCTATTCCGCAAAAGAGGCTTACCCCTTCATGCTCCAAAGCCATATTGTGAATCATCTCCATAATCAGAACCGTCTTGCCCACACCGGCACCGCCAAATAAACCTGCTTTCCCGCCTTTTTCCAAAGGAGCCAAAACGTCAATCACCTTTATCCCGGTTTCATAAATATCTGCCGTAGTAGTCCGTTCAGCAAGAGAAAGAGATTTCTGGTATATGGGGACTGATTTTTCAGCTGTTAAAACATCTCCTCCGTCAATTGGTTCTCCAAAAACATTAAACATTCGCCCCAATAATCCGGACCCAACAGGTACTTGCAAAGGATGCCCCATGTCAATGATTTCATCTCCCCTTTTTAACCCTTGAGTAGGAGTTAAGGCTATTCCTCTAACCGTAGTGGCATCCAGATGAAGGGTCACTTCGATAATCGCATCTTTAGATTTCAATTGGTAATTAATCTTGGGAAGCAATTGCGGGAAAAAAGCATCAACGACACTACCCCGGATTGCTCTTATTTGCCCTCTGTTCATTTTTTTGTTATCCATTCGAACATCTCCACAGTGTAACTTTAGGGTCAGGTCTCAACATTTGACATAAATAAATTTCAGATAAGTTAACTAGGGAATTTATGTCAAATGTTGAGACCTGACCCATTTCTTTTCATCTTTTTTTATTATAACATACACAACAACTAAGAAGTCACATTTTTGGTAAATGTATTTTTCATTAGCAGAATATCGGGAGAGTATATCCTGAAGCACGCGCATTCTAAATTGGGATAACCGTATCCTGTTATATTCTAATCATTTGAGAAGACATTGGGAATCTGGACTTACCATACCCCTTACAAAAAGTTAGAAAAAGTTCCTGAATTATTGAGTTAGTGCACCATTCTCTGTCACACTTTAAAATTATTTAACAACATAACAATCTGAATAAATTAACGGGAAAATTAAGAAGCTATCTTTCTGTCCACTTTAATAGGGTAATTATACTCTATAATATTGCCCAAAGATTTTGATTCCAGTGAATAACCTCATCTACCCTCTTGTCCCAATAGTTATGTAGATTTTCTAGATCACCCTGAGAAACCATTGGCTTTTCTATATTCTCAAGGTGATTATACTGAGGCGTTGGCACTCTTCCCAATTCGTGTTCGTATAGAACTTTTACACCAATAAAGGAACTCACACGTATTATCGATTTATAGCATTGATCCAACTTATCTAAAGTGACCTTCTTCTGTTTTTCCGTCAGTATTAATCTGCCGATTGGGTCTGATGCATGTGCAATAAATTTGTTTGAATAGGTTCTCAGATTTTCACAGATTTCTAGCTCTTTATTTAGTTTAATAAATACAGATTTATTTACTCTATCGGTTCTTGAGCGATGCTGGGGAGACACATTTGATAGCGTATCGAAATTTTCATGTTTCTTTTTCCAAGGTATCCATTTGTTAATACCATCTTTTTCAAGTGATAGGCCTTCATATTTACTTTCATCATGAGAAACATAATTTTCGCGTGTAAATATATCTATATTAGCTGACATATCATCAATGAGACGGGGAACAGAAAGTACTGCCTTCTTAGGATCATAGAAGTTCGGATCAGTCAGACGGCGTATCGCCATTACCTGTGATATAGCAAAATTTTCATCTATAAGATTAAGGAGTGGTTCATTAAATCCGAGGGATTCAGATTTTCTATCAATTGTTAACCTTCGTGCTTCATTGAATGTTCGAAAAATTGCATCTTTCCATAGCATGTGCCTTATTTGATTGGATACAGAAAGGGAATCTTTGAAAAGCCAATTATTCCAATTGGCTCTTTTTGCACGAAATATTGCTAATGCTTCTTTATCCTGAACATCGCAATCACATATATTAATCATCATAGAACACCTCAACTTCTGGGATCTGACTTTAAAAGGCTGACTCCTTTAGTATATATAAAAAAGGCTGTAAGGATTTAACGGATTTTCAACATTTGAATAATGGAATTAATTTGAATTTGACAACAGTACGGTAATAACATGCCGAACGGTCATCACATCGTCGTTTTGTTTCATCTTACATATAAGGTTTCATTCCTAATTCCGATTTATCAAGATTGAAATTATAACCATGTTTTTTTATTATATTTTCTACAAAATTGAACCTATCTTCCGAATTTGGGGAAATTACTATTGTTTCGACTAATTCATTTAAATCAATCTCAACCGATATTCCCTTCTCTTGTCTATGTTTATCGTATAGTATATTCGTAATAGCACGAATTTCCTTTTCATGTTCAAACCCTTTTCTTTTTAAGAAAAATGTCTTTAATGTATTAGGTTCGCCCATATTGAAACCCCGATTGTTTGGTTTCCAAATTTTAAAATCAACATATTCAACTTCACCAATCCAAATTCTCTCTGTTGCTTTATTAAAACATCTTTTCAATCTTTCAATTGTGGATTGGATTGCAATTGATTGCTTATTAGAAGAATACAATTTCCACATTGCATCTGATTCATGATCACTCACATGCCAACAATTAATCAAATGAGAACGAGCTTCCTTCTTAATTTGCCACTCACACCAACTATATTCATTTCCATCATCCGATGGAATAGATTTTTCGTTTAACTTAAACTTTTCAATCATTTCCTTTGGAAATGTTCCTTCCCATTTGTCTTCAAAACTATCCGCTCTACAAAAAAATAATGATTCTGTATCCAAAAGATTTACAAATTTAGTTAAATCCATATAGCGCCATACCTTTTTTGAATCAGGATAGTTTAAAATTAAGCAAGGATGTTCTGCATACATATTATTATGCTCCGTTTTAATTATTTGATATAAAATAGAGCTTAGCCCTATTTTTATTATTGATCTTAATTTATTGTTTGAAAAAATCGTAATATATAAAGCCTATGCTATTTATATTATTATTCCAAAATAGTCCACTATTAAAATATTTCATTTTCAAGGATCGCTATCATTTTAAATAATTTATCTCCTTCTTTAAAATTAGAAGAATATATTGCTAACACTGAATACATGATAGCAGCTTTAACTATTATAAAAAGTTTTTTATTATATTTAATTAATCTATCTTCTGTAATCTCAAAGATTTTGTATTTTTCATTGTATGCTTCGCCCACATTTATATTTAAAAATGAATGAGTAATTCTATTCCGTAATTTATTTATATAGTTATATGTATGGTTTTCTTTGAAATCTAAAGCAAGATTATGCAAAGCCAATAATTGAAAGTTTTTATTTTCAATTATGATCTTTTCAAAATTCTCAGAAGTAAGCCAATCAAAATATATATCAGTATTGTTTATATCGCTATCTGAGTAACAAAAATAGTATTTCATTAAATGTGCAATTTTATCAAAACAGTTATAGAGAGAGGAAAATGCTGATTTCAGCAGTCCATATTCTAATGAGTGTTTTGTATAATCTAAGGTATATATATAATTAATTTTTTTATCTATATGATTACATTTGATATTAATAGCATGAAAATAATTATATCGGGCAGTTGTAAAATCTTCTAATAGTTGATTAAAGATTTGAAAGGAATAATATATTTTTTCTGAAATCGATCGGCTTTTAATTGTTTTTTTGTCATTTAAATTTTCAATAAAATTTGGGAAAAATGTATCCTTTAAACTATTTTTATCATAGTAATAGCCGAAATCATAGTTTAAGTATAGGTTGTTCTCAAGTATAAATTTTTGATATTTTGTAAGATTTTCAGGTTTCTTTAATTCAGAATATTTATATTTTATTTTTTTAAAATATTGTTCGATTTCTTTTTTTTTATGAGTAAAAATATTAATAGCTACTTTTCCACCAATATCATTAATTTTTTTATCTTTTAATGCATTAATAAGTAATACATATGCATTATTTAATAGTACTAGTGAGGTTTTTGGTGAGAGTTTAATATAATATTCCAAGGCAATCGCTTTATTGCCTAGAGCCATTCCAAATAAAGGGTTTTTCTTTATCACATCATCGTATGCATAAAGAGCTTCATAATTCCTACCATATTTTTCTAAAATATTTGTAATGTTGGTTCGTGCTCTTTCATAATGATCTGTATCATCTTCTACTACATGATAAAAATATTTTTTTGCTTCAAGAAATGATCTTGTGGATATAAGGGTAGATATATTTGGTTTTGCTTTATATATTAAAACACTTTTATTTAAAATAGTATTACCAATATCATAAAAATATTTATTTTGCGGTAGTTTATCTTTTTTACTTTTTAATCTTTTTATTACATAATTTAATACTTTTATAGATGCTTGGTCAAAACCAACATTTGATAGTACCCCTTCGAATGATTGAAAATGAATTTCATTGTTTTTATATTTATCGTCTAACTCGGCAATCTTTTTAAAAATAATATCTTCGGACAGACTACTATTTTGAGATAAATTTGAAAAGCTTAAATAATCATTTTGAATCTCTTTTGATTTTTCATTCATTGTTTAATATACCAGAATATGAAATGTATACATAAAGATAATGGTTTCTAATTTGAGATAAACGCGAACACATTCTTAGATTTGGTGAAAATATTGGTTAAAATTTTCTATATTCCAAGCATCGTTTTCAATTGGAGGCAAAACTGAGCTATGGAAGCAATACCTGAACCTATAACAACCAAGTTTTTTATCTTATGTCTTTTGGTCAGTTTATCCCTCTCTTCAAGGATATCTTTACAAATTGAGACTATTTTTCTTTTTTCTTCTTCATTAGTCCCCTCAATTATTGAGATAATATTTTCAACAATTGAATTGGTTTGATCGCCAATTCTCAGTTCTACTTTTTCGCCATAGATATTTTGATATTTTGAAGCTTCCTCGGGTGTAATATGAACATCTGTATCATCTCCAATAACTACATTATCATCTTTTGGTGGCGGATTTTTACCAATTGTCAATCTAACCCTCTTACCGATAAAATTTTTGCCCATTCTATTTTCCTTTCATCTTTATTCTAATAAAAAATACCTTTCTTTTGTGCTAGAGTTTTAACATTTACTCTATTTTGTGCAAAATATTAAATATTTCCATTTCCTAACTTAGATAATATTTTTTACATATTTAGAAAATCAATAGGGTCAGACTTCATATTAAAAATATCTAGAGAACTAACTCATGTCGTGCTGAATATTGCAAGCATAACTGCAAGGGTAAGTAATCCCTTTGGGTCAGCTGGATTGAGTTGTTGGAAGTTTATATTCTATTAGTGGAAAACAATCACTAGCATGAAAAATAAACACAGGCTGTATTGCTAATTCGATAGGATCAGATATTTCTTGCCACGTTTTTTCGACTTCCACAACATCTAAACCAAACTCAATGCTGTTTGTGGTAAAATCTCCAGTAACCTCATTTGTGAAACCTTGGCCTTTCTCAAGAGGGATATTACCAAAAAATAATTTTCCTTTTACAATAATACCTGCAGTTATTTCTTCAGGACCATAATAAATATTGTTAACTTTTGTAAATGCATCTTCTTCAATAAATTTTAAATTTTTATATTCCCCAATTTCTAATGGGAGCTTCCCAGAGTTCCAAGCTTTCACTAATAAATTTATAAGAATATCGTTAAAACTATGATCTTGTTTGTATATTTCAATATACCGAGGGTCGCACGCTGGCATAGCAAAAGGTGTAGAGTCAGAGTGCTTAAAACGAAAATTGAAAGTTTCAATGCGTCGAAAGTCGCATAAGGTAGGAAAGCCAATTTTTAGCTTTATATCTGGATTTTCTGTGTCAATAACTCTTAATAAATCTATTCCTTTTTCTTTTGCCCTGTTTCTAGCTCCTTCTGTAAACCCTACATTACAAATAAGAGCTCCTTTGTTTGCTCTAACATCTTCGACCATATCAATAAATTGTCCGACATCTCCAATGTCTACAGGATTTTTCCAATCTTTGCAGTCAGCAACAACTAATATTGAATATTGACCAATGTTGTATCGTATTACGATATCTATTTGTCTAACTGTTCCAGATTTTCCTTTTATTTTCTCATCATTAGTTATCCGTGCACCTGGGGCGATATTTTTCTGTATTGAAGCCACTGCCTCTTCAAATTTTTTCCATTTAGACTTGTTATTTTCTGTCATTTTTATTTTTCTTCCTACATTCGAAATCAACGGTTTTGCGGAAACGCGAAGCAACGTAGCAAAATCCGCTGCACTAAGTTGTTAGAGGTTAATTTATTGGTTTTCTAAGAAAAATAATTTTACATTAATTAGTTTAATGTTATATTTGTCAGCTTTTGCTATTTCGCCTTGTATTCTTATCTTTGCACCTTCGGGTAAAATACCTAACTCACGATAGTCATTCAATGATACTTCACATATGTGTCAGGGGACGGTTCTTTGTCACACTTCAAGAATATTTATTTACCTTATCGAATCGCCACCAGCGATTAAAAGAATTAGTCTTTTTCAATTTTTCTATATCTTAATACTAATACGACAAAAGATTTAAAATATCCTTCTTTTTTGTAAAAAATACTTCAAGATAAAAAATTTAAGAAAGCATTGATGGGAAGAAAAAATATTTAAAACCCCAACAGTTGGCGGATAGCTACGCTGAAAAATGAGTATCGGGGGGGGTTCTGCACTATTGCTTTTAATGTAAAAAAATTACAAGAGAAGAGAAAATGAGAAGAATTCGAAAACCCAGACTTACCAGAACCTTTATAAAAAGTTATCAAATTATTAAATTAGTATATATGACCCTATTTTTTAATAATCTTTTAATTGTACTTCCATTATGAATAACTTGAATAGCTTAAAAATTACTTACATTTTCTGCAAATATATTAATATTGAATATTTTATCAAAATGATTAAGTAAATTTAAAAATCGTACTTTGCCTTGAGTTGTAAGCCAATAATTTCCATCTGTAATCCAATAAAATATAAAATATCCAAATTTCTTCTTAATAT
>JAHIPN010000346.1 GCA_018894595.1 bacterium | reverse complement strand
CAAGCCTTCTTCCCCTAATCCCTGAAAGCTGTAAGGAGAAGTCCGAGGTTTAAAAGCTCCTCCCCTTAATATCTTTGCTCCAGCAGCTTTCACTTGTTGAGCCGTCTCAAATATCTGTTTCTCATTTTCTACTACACATGGTCCAGCCATTACTACCACCTCTTTGCCGCCAATAACTACATCCTTTACTTTAACTGTAGTATCAAAACTCTTAAATTCCCTGCTTGCCAATTTGTAAGGTTTTAGAATACGAATAATTTCTTCCACACCATTAAAAGCGTAAAATGGAACAGAAGCTAAATTTTCTACATCTCCGATTACTCCTAAGATAATCCGTTTTTCTCCCCGAGAGATATGTACTTTATGTCCCATTTCGTGTAATTTCTGTATTACTTTTTCTACATCAGAATCGTCAGTTTTGCTATTCATCACAATAATCATTTAAATTCACCCTCCTTTTGATCTGAAGTTTCTTTGATTAAATCTTTTCTTAATATTTCTGCTCTCCTTAAATAGCAATGCTTTATTTCTGTTTGACTTTTTTGGCAATTTATCTGGATTAATACTCGAATACATCCTGGTAAGCTTCCCGGAATATCTATTTCTTGCATATCAAAAAGGGGGACTCTATTCCAGCCTAATTCTCGTGCTGATTGAGCAGGAAAGGCAACATTTAAATCAGAAGTTATACTGAAAAAAATGTTTACTATATCTTCAATTTTAAAATCATTTTCTTTTTTTAAAGTGATCAATAATTCTTTGGTCTTTTCGATAATTTCTTCTTTGCTATTACTATCAACAGTTGTAGCTCCTCTTATTCCTCTTACTAACATATATATACCTCCTTTTTTACGCCAGGGTACAGTTATCTGACATAATTTGAGATTGCCACGCTCCCTGCGGTCGCAATGACATTTATTTATTGTGGGGGTCGAATTTATTCGACCCGTAATTTTTGCGGGCTCGATGAATCGAGCCCCTACACTTTTTAACCATAACCTCTTATAAAATAATAAAGGCCATAGGGGTTTAAAAAACCTATGACCTTTATATATCTAAATATATAAAGATAACATAGGCATAAAACCGATATCTATGCCTATGATATCTTATTTTAAACTTCTAAGATGTTAAGGCATAAACATCGGTGCTATAATAGTAGTAATAAAAGTTAAATGAATTTATTGATTTAGCAAATTCTCTATTTATAGCCACCTTGTCTACTCCTTCACATTTTTTAAGATATTAGCATACCTTTTCACTTCTGTCAAATATTTAAAAACAGTATCGAGTTAAGAAAGGGAAAGAAAAGATAGAAAAAGTTTAGACTAACATTCGTATTTAGGAACAGCTGCTTTTCTTAATCTCTCCATAATAGCCAGACCCAAGCCCTGCTCTTCTAAACCTTCAGCAATAATAATCTCAAATCCTTCTTTATCAAAACTCCTTAAAGTTGAGAAGAGATTTGCCGCACATATCTCTAATTCAGTACCCTTACCTATAACCTTAACCTCAAATCCATTATATTTTTTTTGATTTTCTTCTTTAGCCATTATCCCCACTTTAAATCCTTGCTCTTTATACTCAGAAGCCAATCTACGAATTTTTTCTACTTGAGCGTCCCCCTTCTTTTCTACCAAAATCAATTTTGCCTGGGGAGAATAATGACTGTTTAACATTCCTGGAGAACGAAAACCTTCTTCTAACTCCTTACTTATTTTTACCTGGCCAATTACTTCTTTTAATTTTTCTACTGATATCCCCCCTGCCCTCAGTAGCTGAACGGGCCTGGTAGTTATATCGAGAACAGTAGATTCTACCCCTACTTTAGTTTTTCCTCCATCAATAATCATCTCTATTTTACCGTCTAAATCATCGGCTACGTGTTGAGCGGTAGTGGGGCTTGTCCTCCCAAAAAGATTGGCGCTGGGAGCTGCTATGGGAGTTTCAGCCTCTCTAATTAAGCTTAATGCAATATTATCAGCAGGCATCCTCACCGCAACCGTATCCAAACCTGCAGTAACAATGCCTGAAACTAATTCAGATTTTCTAAGGACTAAAGTAAGGGGGCCCGGCCAAAATGCTTTGGCTAATTTTAAAGCTACCGGGGGAACTTGTTTGGACAATCTATACAATTCTTTTATATCGGCAATATGAGCAATTAAAGGATCATTAAATGGTCTTCCTTTGGCTTGAAATATTTTCGCAACCGCTTTCTCATTGAGGGCATCTGCCCCCAATCCATAAACTGTCTCAGTAGGAAAAGCCACCAGGTTACCTTTTTTTATTTCTTCTGCAGCAATTTTTATCTTAGTTAAATCTATTCTTTTGGAATTTATTTCTAATATTTTGGTTTTCATTATAATATTTTTAATATTTTATATCTTAATATTCCGATAGGAACTTCAATCTCTACCTCTTCTCCTTCCTGATGGCCTAAAAAGGCCTGCCCTAAGGGAGAATTTAGAGATATTTTATTCTGAGCAAAATCTATTTGATCCTCCGGGACAAAAATATATTCTACCTTTTCCCCGGAACCTAAATTTTTCAGCTTTAGAGTTGTTCCAATGCCAATTCCTTCTGAACAGCAATCTTCGTCTACTACTTTAGCCCGACTTAATTTTTGCTTTAATCTGACAATATTTATTTCGTTCATACGTTGAGCTTCCTGAGCAATATTATATTCTGCATTTTCAGTTATATCTCCGTACTCTAAAGCCCGGCTAATATCTTCTTGTATTTCTTTTCTTTTTTCTCCCTCTAAATACTTTATCTCTTCTTTTAAATTTTCCAAACCTTTTGCGGTTAAAAATATTTCGTTATTGTTCACTTTTATCCCTCTTTTGTCTTATTAATTTTACCGTTTAATATAATATTTCTCTTCTATAATATCAATATAATTTTAGTTATTTTAATTCTCTTCTACGAATTCCATTGATATTAAAAAAAGCAGGTAGTTCCTGCTCAAGTTAAATCTATGTTTTCCTTTAAAAAAATTGGTGGCGCAAGGGGGAATTGAACCCCCGTTTGCTGATTGAGAGCCAGCTGAATTAACCACTATTCGATTGCGCCGGAACCAATTAACCAATTTGCCAATTTACCAATTAACTAAATTACATTACATCTTTCACGTTTTTATACTTTTCTCCTATTATGGGCAGACACAAGGTTAGCCCCTACTTGTTTTATATACTATCTTTACTTGATGCTATTTATTATTGCATTCTTTTTGTTTTCTTTGCCTTTTATAACCAGCTAACCAAGTAACCAGCTAACTAGCTAACTAATGAAAATGGCTGAGGGAGGTGGGCTCGAACCACCGCTCCCAGATCCAGAGTCTGGTGTCCTACCACTAGACGATCCCTCAACTTTATAATAATTTTTTCTTTTCTTGTTTTATACTAAATTGTGTTATTTGAAAAGTCTAATTAATTATTTTTTTACT
>JAHIPN010000345.1 GCA_018894595.1 bacterium | reverse complement strand
TATTTTCGTTATGAAGGAAAAGCAAAAGAACATATTGGCACAGGTGGTTTTCCAAGTACACATACTACTGTTATAACCACTCCCACTGTATTAATAGGATTAAAGGAAGGGTTTACCAGTCCAATATTTGGATTAGCGGTAGCCATTATGATAATAGTAATTATGAATGCAACGGATTTAAGAAGAGAAGTTGGGAAGCATGCAAAAATACTTAATACAATTACAAATAAAGAAAGAACAAATACTAAAGAGTCTTTTACAAAACAGAGAGAAAAAATAGGCCATTCATGGGTTGAAATAATTGGAGGATTGATTTTAGGTATAATTATAGGATTAGTATTAAAAAATATAATTTAATTGTATTATTTGTAAATATAAATTTTTCTTAACAACATATACAGTAAGTTAAATTTATTACATGCGTAATGAGGAGATTGTTTTATGGAAATATTTTATAAGTTATCTGAAAAATTAAATTTTTATTTTTATAAATATAAATTTATAATTTATTTATTTTTTACTCTATTTCTTTCTCTGGTAGTCTTTAAAATATTAAATTTAATTCATGCTCCCAATATTAATGATCTATCTGATGCCGCATATGGAGTTATAATTGGGAAGCCACACTGGCGAGCTTATTCAAATCGTTTACTTGGTCCATATATTGTATATTTTATATCACAATTTGGATTTACATTTAATAAATCATTAAAAATATTTAATTTATTAATGATTTTTATTCAAAATCTAAGCTTATATTTTATGCTACTCTCGCAAACGAAAAAATCTTATGAACTATCATTTAGATATATAATCTTTTTTTCATTTATACTTATTGGCATGCAACATTATTGGTCTTATACATGGGACTATATTGATATTATAGTTTTTACTTTTTTTGTTTGGGCAATATTTGAAAAGCGCTCAACATTATTTTTTATTATTCTATTCTTTATTGAAATCATTAATAGGGAAAGCGCTCTTTTTATAGCTTTATATCTTATTATAGATTCATATCGTTTTAATTTTAATAATCTTAGAAATATTCAAAGCGTTAGTCTGCTTTTAAGCGATAAAATGAAATTTAAAACTGGCGTACTATTACTAGTAATAGGATCTATATATACTAAAATTATCCGAGATTATCTTTTTATTGAATCATTGATTCCAGGTATTGGAAATGATTTGGCGCATAAATATTTGGGTAATCATTTTTATTTATTATCTAACTTAAAACATCTTTTTATATGGAATATTACATCCTTAGAAATAATAAATTCTATTTTTATATTTGGTGTTATTATATTTTTTCTCATTAACTTACCTAAATTTAAAGAATTACACTTCAAAGCTTTTATATTATTTATATGTATATTATGTTCTATTTTTATATTTGGTACAATAAATGAAACTAGAAATTTTATAATTTTGATCCCTTTTCTATTATTTTTTCACATAGAATTTTACAAAAAACCAATGACATAATCAAAGTACTAATAAAATCATTTTATTTAACCTTTTTCGATAAACTTTAAGCTATTATAAATTTAACTTAATGCTCTGATTAAAAGACCGATCAATCAACTAATTAATTTTTAAGATTCATTATTATCTTGAGTGTATTAACAATAGCACTATTTAAATACTAAATCATTTTTTATATGAATATAAAATTACGATAATTAAGACAATATATTTTGATAAGTGTAACAGGGGAAATAATAGTATAGAAAAGGTATCCGGGTATAAAAATTAGCATAGTTTAAGAGAGGAATTTAGAGAAATGAAAAAAGCATTAATTACTGATATTACCAGCCAGGATGAATATGAAACCGCTGAACATTACGATGCCCTGGTAATAGCGACCGAATGGAATCAATTCCGAAACTTAGATTTATCAAAAATAAAAAAATTACTAAAATCTCCCATCCTTCTCGACCTAAGAAACTTATACGAACCTGATAAAGTAAAAGAATTAGGATTTATCTATGAGGGAGTAGGGAGATTTTAAGTTTTGTGTATTAAATGATTTTATCCATTAAAATAGCATTTAATAAATTTTTGGATAATTAAAAAATAATTTAAATATATTTTTACCGAATTGGATATATTTATGTATATATTACAGTAGAGTATAATAAAAAATACGAGTATTTTAGGAGGAAATAATGGTTCAGAAAAGAGCTTTAATAACTGGTATTACTGGTCAAGATGGTTCTTACTTGGCAGAATTTTTATTAAATAAAGGCTACGAAGTATTTGGTTTAGTTCGTAGAACTAGTATTTTAAATTTTGAAAGGATAAAACATATTCAAGATAAAATTGAATTAATATCTGGGGATTTATTAGACCAAAATTCTTTAATTAACGCTATTAAAGAATCTAATCCAGATGAAATTTATAATTTAGCCTCACAATCTTTTGTACCAGCTTCCTGGAAACAACCTGTGTTTACTGGTGAAGCAACAGCTTTGGGAGTAGCGAGAATGTTAGAGGCAATTAGGGCAGTTGATCCGAAAATAAAATTCTATCAAGCTTCCAGCAGTGAAATGTTTGGAAAAGTAAGAGAGGTTCCGCAAACAGAAAAAACTGAATTTTATCCAAGAAGCCCTTACGGTGTTGCAAAATTATATGGACATTGGATTACGGTTAATTATAGGGAGAGTTATAATATGTTTTGTTGCTCTGGAATATTATTTAATCATGAGTCATCGAGAAGGGGATTAGAGTTTGTCACTAGAAAAGTAACTAATACCGTGGCAAAAATTAAATTAGGTTTGACTAATGAATTAAGGTTAGGCAATTTGGATGCTAAAAGGGATTGGGGATTTGCCGGCGATTATGTAAAAGCAATGTGGTTAATGCTTCAACAAGACGAACCAGATGATTATGTAATTGCTACTGGTTTAACACATTCTGTGAAAGATTTATTACAAGTTGCATTTGATTATGTAAATCTAAATTGGAAGGATTATGTTATAGTTGATCCGAAGTTTGTAAGGCCAGCTGAAGTAGAATTATTACTTGGTGATTCTACAAAAGCTCTAAAGAAATTAGGATGGACACCTGAAACAAGTTTTGAAGAGTTAATCAAAATGATGGTAGATGCAGATTTAGAGATAATAAAGAATAATATTCATTTACTAAATTTAAATAAAAAATAGGGTGTAAATTATGAAAGCTTTAATTATGGGGATATCGGGTTTTGCGGGGTCACATTTAGCAGAATTCCTCCTTAACAAAGGATATAAAGTTTATGGGACTTTTTACGATAGAAGCACATTTTCAAATCTTAATGGTTTTATAGATAACATAAAATTATTTGAATGTGATATAAGAAATTATAATAGCCTAAAACAAATTATAAAAAAAATTCAGCCGGATGAAATTTATCATTTGGCTGCTATATCGTTTATTCCAACCGCAGTAAAAAATCCTAAACTTACTTTTGATACTAATTTATATGGAACACTGAACCTCTATCAGGCAGTTATTGAGGTAAAAACAAATCCTAAAATATTATTTGTTGGTTCTGCTGATGAATATGGTTTAGTAAAAGAAAGTGATATACCAATAAATGAAGATTGTCCTTTAAAACCCTTAAACCCTTATTCTATTAGTAAAGTAAGTGCAGATTTTTTAAGCTACTTTTATTTTAAAAATTACCATTTGAATATAATTCGAGTACGACCATTTAATCATATTGGGCCAAGACAATCTCCTGAATTTGTTTGTTCCAGTTTTGCTAAACAAATAACCGAAATTGAAAAAGGATTAAAAGAACCCACAATAAATGTTGGCAATTTAGAAGCGAAAAGAGATTTTACTGATGTTAGGGATATGGTAAGGGCTTATTGGCTTACTATTCAAAAAGGAGAATTGGGAGAGGTATATAATATTTGTTCAGGGAAGGCAATCTCAATCGAGGAGCTTCTTGAGAAAATGTTAAACTTGTGTGAAAAAAATATAAAAGTAAAGCAAGACCCAAAAAGGGTGCGGCCTTCAGATGTTTCCCTTTTGCTGGGCAGCTCTACAAAATTTACAAAAAAGACCGGCTGGGAACCAGAGATTCCATTTGAAAATACGCTTCGACAAATATTAGATTATTGGAGAGAAAAAGACTTGATAGATGAGGTGAGCCAGTGAATACAGCAAGAAGAGTGGCAAAAAATACAACCGTTCTCTTAACTTCTCAAGTCATTGCCAAAATGCTACACTTTGTATTGGTAATATTCGTAGCTCGTTATTTAGGTGCTGCTGCATTTGGGAAATATGCCTTCGCTATCTCCTTTACGATATTATTCAGCATGTTGGCGGACATGGGATTAAATATTTTGATCACCCGAGAGATAGCTAGGGATAAATCCAAAGCCGATATTTATCTTGGGAGTGCACTGATCATCAAATCTATCTTAGCGTTGATCGCTTTTGCTGTAATAATTACATCGATAAATTTGATGCACTATCCCAGTGATACTATTATTGTTGTGTATATTGCTACTTTCGCTCTAGTATTTAATACTCTCGCTAGTACTTTTGCTACTGTTTATCAGGCTTTTGAGAGGATGGAATACGGAGCTGTGATCAATGTCTCAGTGGGAGCACTCGCTCTGGGATTAACCGTACTAGTAATTTTTTACGGATATGGATTATATGCAATAATGATGGTCTATCTTCTTCAAAGTATCGTTAGCTTAACACTAAATGCTCTTATTATTCCTAAGAAGTTTGTGAAGCCAAAATTTATACTAGATAGAAAACTAGGATTCAATCTGCTTAAAGCAGCGATCCCTATGGGATTGGCAGGTATATTTGTTGAAATTTATTATAGAATCGATACAGTGATGCTTTCATTTATGAAGGGTGATACTGTTGTTGGTTGGTACAACGCAGCATATAGCCTGATATTTGGGCTAATGTTCATTCAAGGTTCGTTCAACACTGCAATCTTTCCGGTCCTCTCACGTTTCTCTAACACTTCTATGGATTTGCTTAGAATGGTATATGAGAGGTCCTTTAAATATCTGTTCTGCATAGGATTACCCATTGCAGTAGGCACAACTCTTTTAGCGAAACGAATAATTTTGCTGCTTTACGGGAAAGAGTATAGCAATGCCGCAGGGGCCCTTCAAATCCTTATCTGGACTCTGGCCTTTATCTTTGTAAACGGTCTTCTTGGGAATATGCTCGTGACGACTAATCAACAAAAGCAATTGGCTTACATCGTGGGAGGAGGAGCAGTTCTCAACATTGCACTAAATGCGCTTCTGATTCCCTCTCTGAGTTATAAAGGGGCAGCCATTGCCACTGTTGCTTCCGAATTATTTGCTTTCTTGCTTTGCTCTCTTTTTCTTTCAAGGTCAGTTGCTCCATCTCCCTTATCTAAGCTTTATAAAAAGCCACTTTTAGCTGTTTTAATTATGGGAGCATTCATAGTTGGATTTAACTCCCTTCCTGTCCTTGTGCTCATCACAATAGCTGCTTTAATATATATAGCCATGCTCTTTGTGACAAGGACTTTTGATCATGAGGATCGAAGTTTGGTCAAGCAGGTTTTTAAGAGAGAATTGTATGAGAGGAACGCTTAAAGTGGAGTGGAGACAATTTTATAAAGAAAAGAATCGAGATATAATTGGGCTAATATCCAACGTTAGTGCTCACAAGGAGTTTATCAAAACTATTGTGGACAATGCTCCCATAGGAGATGGTTTATTAGAGGTGGGGACTGGAACCGCGGACATGTGCATCTTCACGTCCTGGTTAGGGTATAAAGTTACGTCTATTGATAATGATCAAAGTGTTTTACAAAAAGCTATGTCTAGGGATTTGATGAGGACGGCGGGCGACCTTAAGCTGCTAAAGCAAGATGCATTTAACTTATCGTTTAGTGATAAGAGTTTTGCTCTTGCATTTTCCCAAGGTTTTTTCGAACATTTTTCAAATGAGGATATAGTGCAATTGGTTAAAGAACAATTGAGAGTGGCTAATAAAGTAATATTTTCGGTGCCATCGTTCTGGTATCCACGTAGAGACTTTGGGAATGAAAGGCTTATGAAAATAAAAGGGTGGCTTGATATCCTAAGCGACTTTAAAATTTCCAAACCATTTTATTATGGATTGACCAGTAGGATATTCAAACATTTTTTGCAACATAAACCATTGCACATTTGTATGGTGATAGAAGGGAGTTAACAATGAAAATAGCGCTAGACATTACACCATTGACGAGGCGAAAAAGAACAGGCATTGAAAATTATATATTTAACTTGTGTAAAAATTTTCCATTAGTTGACAAAGAAAATGAATATGTTCTTTTTGCTAATTCTTTTGGACATTATGAATCATTGAAGACGGCTGCCGAGGAGGTCGGAGTTAGGAATTATCAAAATATGTCAGCGAAGATATCGAGGGTTCCTGGAACCTTTTTCAAGCTATTATGGAAGTATGTGCATGCTCCTTCAGCCGAGCGCTTAGTTGGTGGTATAGATATCTTTCACGCATCAGATAGACTGGACCCTCCTTTAAAAAAGGCGAAATTAGTGGTGACCATATATGATCTGACTCCCATAAAGTTTAAAGAGTTCTTTACAGAAAAAGCTGCTCGATATTTTGCTGAGTATTTTAAGAGCGTAATACCCAAAGCTGACATGGTGGTTGCTATATCTCAGTGCACTAAAAATGACATCCTGGAGTATTTCGATATCGCCGAAGACCGAATTCAAGTCACACCATTAGCTGCTAATGATAACTATAAGCGGATATTAGATAAGGAAGTAATTGATGGTATTAAAGAAAAGTATGGAATTGATAAAAATTATGTGCTATTCGTCGGCACATTAGAGCCACGAAAGAACATTGCAAATTTGGTTAGGGCTTACAGCATTTTGCCAGATTACTTAAAGCGTGATCACTTGCTGGTGATATGTGGTAAGAAGGGTGAGTATTACGAAGAAATCTTTAAAACGGTTGAGAAGTTAGGGCTGGAAGATAAGGTTATCTTTACTGGATATGTTCCTGATAAGGATATCCCGCTTCTCATGAACGGGGCAGAAATATTTGTATATCCCACATTTTATGAGGGCTTCGGATTACCACTAATAGAAGCGATGGCCTGTGGAACGCCAGTTATCTCTTCTAATATATCTTCTATTCCAGAAGTTATTGGGAATGCTGGAATTTTAATAAATCCAAACGATGTTGAAGAATTAAATGATGCAATTTTAAAATTACTTACCAGTGAGACTTTAAAAAATCAATTATCAAAGAAAGGTTTAAAGCAGGCAAGAAAATTCTCTTGGAAAACAACCGCAAAAAAAACAGTAGAGATCTATAATAAAATAGGGGATATTTAATGAACAATAGCAGTAAAATTTATAAGATACATCCAGTTAAAGATCTTAAATTGCGAAACTATGCAATCATAGGATTTATTCTTGTTAGTTTCGCTGGGGTCGTTAGTTTTTTGTGGGTTCCAGATCTTTCCATTGTTACACCACTTTTATATGCAATTTATATTCTTGTTACACTTTATGTTCTTCGATTTTCCAAAGTTGATATTTTTTCTCCTTTAATGTTTTTTATTTTATTATCTTTCCTTGGCTTTGGCCTTAAATTGCCCTTGTTAAATCTTTTCCCCGATATGGCTTTTTTTACTAAAGCTGGTTATTATTATAACTTCCGATATAACAGCTCCGCTATAGCCTGGGCTTTTGTAGTTTTCTTAATTGGATATGTGAGCTTTATTATTGGGTTTGACATGGTGAAACGAAGCATAAAATTGAAAGTCTTAGAGAGATCAATTCATCCTCTTGGATTAGTAATATTCTCAGTGTTTTTAATCGTTGTTACATTCTATTTCCGCAGCCAATATCACGTAGGTGTTCCAGGATTTAATGTCCCCTCTATTCAGTATGCAGGCTATATCTATTTTCCATTAATTTATGGAACGTTAATAGTCATAAGTTTAGCATTTTACACAGCACTGACTAGGAACTCCAGATTTTACACTATTATGGGGCTCGTTCTTTTTGGAATGCAGGGTTTGTCGCAAGCTTTGCTTGGATGGAAGGGAGGGATATTTTTCTCAGCACTAGTTATTTTGATAATTTATTATTATATGAGTAAATATCAGTTGCGGAGCGTAAATACCAATATCCGATACTCTGTGGCAGCAATGTTCTTACTAATGGTTATAGCGATGATTGCATTATATCCATTGATTGATTATTATAGACATACCATTGTCAGAATCTCAGGGCCAGCTAATATACGAGTTTTTAGAAATAGCATCAAAACTATTAATCCAAATGTTTTTCAAACTTTGGGTTCAATAATCATGCGATTTTCTGGCATAGAAAATTTAACAGCAATAGTAGCATACTTTCAGCAAGGCATGGGAGGAAACATACCAACCCCTTCTTTTCTTTCAAATTTATTGAATATAGGTATCCTTCCGGAACAATTTTATACATGGTATGTAGTGGGCTTAAATCCAGATATTATTGCAACTATCGCCCCCACAGGTTGGGGCACATTGTACATATACGGAGGAGTTGGCAGCGTTGTAATAGGCATGATTCTTATCGGTATGGCGAGCAAGTTTTTATATCTTACATTTTTATCCAATATCCGCCGAGACGGAAGGTGGATTGTTTTTTATGCAATATTCATCACTAATATTTTTTTGCCCGTCGTCTTTGAGGGTACAATGCTAATTTACTTTAAAAAGAATTTTATTGCTTTACTAGTTATGTATAGTTTTTTTATTTTTATACTAAATATGACTCATCCAAGGCTGCATATTAAGAAAGCATCCGGAGGGATAACGGAATGAAAATACTATATGTTGCTCCCTATCCTCCATTAAAGAGTGGTGTTGCTGATTATGCTTACCATTTTAAGAAGGCGATGGAACAAAATCTTGATATTCAAATGGATCTTTTAGATATATTTCAAAATGAAAATATTTATACATTAAGAAAATTTCTATCCTTAGGCAAGAAAGTAAAGTTACTCAATATTGAAAGTTACGATTTAGCTCATTTCGAAATCGGCAACGGGCAAAATAGAGAATTTTACATCCTGTGCTTTATCCAAAAACTTTTCCCCAATCTCAAAACAATTGTTACTTTGCATGATCCTCCACAAGTTTTAACTGCCCCAATGAAATTCATAGGTTTGGAAAACAAGGTTAGAATCATAAGAGGAGTAAGGAAGATCTTTGATATTGTTGTTGGCAGATATTGGACAATGCGAGTATTGAAAAAAGTTGATATCATAATTACTTTAACTGAAAAAGGAAGAGAAGAGATCATAAAAAATTTTGATATGAACCAGTCAAAAGTTAAACTTATTCCCCATCTGACGTATATTAGTTCTTCAGAGCTTTCTGATCCTGTAATATATAAGGATAAAATTGAGAAAATAATATTTTTTGGATATTTCGGTAGTAAGAAGGGTATTGATATATTGGTAAAGGCATTTGTGTTACTGTTAAAATCAAGTGTTAGATATAATAAAATTAAAATATATATTGCAGGGGGATTACCAGTAAATTCTAAGGCAGATCGCTTTTACAAGTATATTACACGCTTAATTGAACAAGCAAATATTAAGGATAATGTTATTTTTACTGGTTGGATACCGGAAAATGAAAAAGAACAATTGCTTAAAGAGGCCGATATAGTGGTGTTGCCATATAGAAAACAGGCTACGTTTGGTGCAAGTGGAGCCTTAATACAAGCTATAAGTTATGGTATTCCTGTTATTATATCTAATACAAAAAGCTTTTACTCCGAGGTGGAGGATGGAAAAATAGGGTTATTATTTGAAGATGGAAATGTTAAAATGTTAGCAGATAAAATAAGGTTGCTGGTCGAAAATCAGGAGCTTAGACAGCAGTTGGGAAATAATGCAAGAGAGCACATTCTTAAAGAACATAGTTGGGAATATGTGACAAGCAAGATGAGCCAAATATATGAGAATGTTTACGAAGGAAATACATTATGAGAATAGCAATTGATGCGCGTATGGGAGACACAAGTGGAGGAATTGGGGTCTATATTAGAGCGCTTATATCTCACTTGGTAGAAATAGATAGAAATAACCAATATTTCATTATAGTTTACAAACATGGGGATAGAAGTTTTGTCCCTTCTGCAGATAATTTCTCAATATTAGAATCATCTATTTCTCATAAACATTATTTTATAAAGGATCTTTGGAATCAGATTTTTTTACCTTTTTTGTTAGAAGCTAATAGTATTGACCTATATTTTAATCCTCGTTATATTCTTCCATTTTTTAAAGGAAAAACTAAAATGGTGGTTACCATACATGATATGATTGCGTTTTTGTATCCTGAAATTTGGCGAGGGATAAGTGGTTTTAGAATTAGAAATTATATAAAACTTTCTTCTCAAAGAGCGGACACAATTATAACAGATTCTATTTGTGCTAAGAAAGATATTGTACAAATTCTCAACATTCCAGACGATAAAATAAAAGTAATGTATTGTGGAGTTAACAATAATTTATTTAAGCCTATATCTGATTTATTCTTGCAAAAATCAGTAAAGAGAAAATATGGAATTCAAAAAGACTTTATTCTTGCTATTGGGCCTTTGAACTTACGTAAGAATCACGGCAGGCTAATCGATGCATATGGTAAATTACCAAAATACATTATAACAGATTATCAACTTGTTATAATAGGTGAAAAGAGAGGAACTTACAATAATTTATTAAAGAAAGTCAGCAAGAACTGTGTAGTAGATGATATAGTTTTCACCGGGTTTATTTCAGAGAAAGAAATGCCTATGGTAATAAGCGCAGCTTCTCTTTTTGTCTTTCCTTCACTTTACGAAGGGTTTGGCATTCCCCCACTGGAAGCGATGGCTTGTGGGACGCCAGTAGTAGCATCTAATATCTCATCTATTCCTGAAGTAGTTGGAGATGCAGCTCTTTTATTTGATCCATATAATATAAATGAAATGGCAAGTGCTATATATAGAGCTATAACCGATAAAAATTTAAGGCAGGAGTTAGTACAAAAAGGTTTTGAACGTGTCAAAAAATATTCTTGGGAAAATACAGCGAAGGAAATTTTAGGAGTCTTTGAAGAAGTTTGTAATGGCGCGAAGAAATAAAATCATTTTTTTATTTTTGTATATGTATATATTATTAAAATCATACTAGATTATAATATAGTTTATTTTTCAAAAGCACAAGGAAGATTAAAAGATGAAACAGATTTTAATAGATTTCGGAGTACCTTTTAGATTAACAAAAACAGGTCTATATAATTATAGTATAGCACTTAAGAAACATATCCCCAAATATCAAGATAAATTTAAGATTCTATTTCTAAACGATGTATATCTTTTTTCAAGAATTTATGGATTTATAGGTAAATTACTTTATAATATATGGCTTAACTTTTTTTTACCATTTTACCTGAAAAAATATAAGATAGAATTGATTCATTTTACAAATTACCTGATGCCTTTTATTCCACTTCCGATAAAAATTATAGTTTACTATATGAGATCTAATATTGAGAAAAAATATATTTACAGAAATAGGTTTTTTAAAAGAAGATTCTTTTATGTATGGTGATGATGTAGAATTTTCTTATAGGGTTCGCAAAAAGAGATGTGGAATGAGGGTTCTTACTGATATAAAAATTATCCACTTACATAGTAAAATTATCGATGATAATTTATCAAAAATGATGTATTGTTCTATTATAAATGATTTAAAAAATATAAAATGTTGCATAAAAATAATATGCAAAAATTACTGGCAAGAAATATCTATCTTTTAGGATTATTAATAAGGGCCATTATAGCTTTTTTTAGAAAGACTAAAAAGAGTATAAGTTATCTAAGGTGTTTTAAAAAAGTTTTTAGTTATAAGGGGAATGAATGAAAATATTAATTGATGCCTCAAGTATCGTAAATAAGACAACAGGGGCAGGACAGTATTCTTTGCAATTACTAAAAGCATTATCAGAAATTGATGATAAGAATGAATATTTCATTGTTTTACAACAAACGTTGAAAGATACGCATCCTATATATACTCTTAGAAATAAAAGTAATTTTTATTTAATAAAAGGAAATACTCCATCGGTTGGTCCCAAGAAACAATTTTATTATTACAAGCTACTTAGAAGAAATTGTTTTAAATTTGATTTGTTGCATAGCTTAAACTCTGAATTGCCGTTATATTGTAATGTAAAAACTATTGTAACGATTTATGATTTAAAATATATAAAATATCCATATTTTTTTGATGACTTTTCTATAATTAAATCAAGATATTTGAAGTATACCATGAAAAAGGGAGCAGAGAAAGCAAATAAAATAATAGCAGTATCCCAGAGTACAAAAAAAGATATTATCAATTTATTAGGAATAGAACAAGAAAAGATTAGAGTAATATATGCGGCTAGTAATCTTGAGCTGTATTCTCAAAAAAATTACAATATTTCAAATAGTAAGATTTTAAAAAAATATTCTATAAAAAAACCTTATTTTCTTTATGTAGGAGAAAAACGACCGCATAAAAATCTAAAAGGATTAATCCAAGCATTTGCACTTTTTAAGCATAAATATGATAGATGGAATACTTATTTGGTAATAACTGGGAAAAAGTATTCAAGCTACAATGAATATATATATGAAGCAGAAAAATTAAAGATAATGGATAGTTTGATATTTACAGAATTTGTTCCTGATGAATATTTAAAAGTTGTTTATTCAGAAGCTGAAGCTTTATTATTAATATCTTTTTATGAAGGATTTGGGATACCTATTTTAGAGGCTATGGAGTGTGGTACCCCAGTTATTACTTCTAATATTTCCTCAATGCCAGAGGTAGCTGGAGATGCTGCTATTTTAGTCGATCCCAATAATCCTGAGAAAATAGCAGATGCGATGTATAAAGTAAGGACTATAGATGGTTTAAGAGAAGGATTGATTAAGAAAGGATTTAGAAGGGTTAAAGATTTTTCTTGGCAAAAAGCAGCGAGACAGGTATTAGAGCTTTACAAAAAGGCGTGTGAAATAGATTTACCACAGAGGGGGTGAAAAAGAATACCATGCTAAATGACATAAAAATCTATGATGCTTACTGGGAAATAAATAAGCGAAGAGTGGATTATTTTATCCCAAACTATTTGGCGAAATTTATAAACAAAAGGGATAAAGTATGTAGCGTGGGCTGTGGAACAGGTTATGATGTTGAATTACTGAACAATATGGGTCATGATACCTACGGTTTTGATCTTGGTAACCGTACTTTAGATTGGATCAATCGGTCACCCAAAATTCAAGAAAAACTCAAAAAAGGTTTTGCTGAAGACCTTCCTTTTGGTAAAGGAAAGTTTGACTTTGTTTATGCCACAGAAGTAATTGAACATGTAGGCTGTAAAGACGCTATATGGGAGTTATTAGATAATTATTATGAAACTCGAGTAAAATTTCTATCGAGCTGCTTAGAGATGTTAAAACCAAATGGTCGATTGCTTCTTTCTACATCCAACAGATTATTTCCAATCGACTTTGGTCATGTACATTACTATAATAAATTTACCGACTTCATGGCTAGCAAAGGTAATATAAATATTACTATACCTTGGCATTCGAAGAATTTTACATTATCATTTGGTGATTTCCTGCGACTATTGAAAAAAACAAAATACGAAGGGTTGACTGATATTAAACAATTATCCTCTTTTAAATACCCATCTAATTCTAAGCAAAAATATAGGCGCATAGTTACTTATATAATAAATGGTTTCTTATTGATGCTAAGTTTTTATCCACTTATAAGATTTAATCCAATTATGGTGGTAATCATTACTAAAAACAGAGTTAAATGAAAATTCTTTACATTGTTACTGTTGCTGAATTTGGCGGTCCTTCTAGACATGTGCTTTGGTTAATGGAATATTTGATGAAACAAGGTCATATAGGTGGACTTGTTTCTGCCCCTGAGCCACGCTTGATGCAAAAAGCTCAAAAGCTTGGTGCTTGGTTTACCAATACTAGAAATGCTTTTGATGAAAGTTGTAGTAGTGATGGCTGATGATACCTCAATTAGGGAAGCAGTTGGTGGTATTGGTTATTTTATTAAAGTTCATGATATAGATGGATTATTTGAATGCATAGTATATATATTAGAACATAAAAACGAGATAAATTTATTAAGGAAACAGGGCGTAGCATATGCCAGTAAGTATAATTGGCAATTGACAGTGGATAAAACAGTTGCTTTATATCAAGAATTATTAAGTTAATAATATTATTATAAGCTTGAAGGTTAGAATGCTATGGATATGGACATGATATCTACATAGTTCTAAGCAATAAAGCATAAAAGTTATTTTAAAAAATATTTTATTTATTATCGTATGTAGTTAATAATTAATTACTGATTGAAGAAATATTTATTTTTATTAATATTAAATCAGGCCTGAGAAAAAAATAACTACAAAATGAATAAGTTACTCGAGGTGATAAAATGAAAAGAGTATTAGTAACGGGAGTAGCAGGTTTTATTGGAAGTAAAGTTTCAGAATTACTTCTTAAAGAAGGATATGATGTTGTAGGGATAGACAATATCAATGATTATTACGATACGAAGCTCAAGCTGTGGCGTCTTGATAATTTAAAGAAACATGACAATTTTAAATTTTGTAAAATTGATATTGAATATTACGAAGGATTGAAATTAATATTCCAGGAACATTGCCCGGAGGCAGTTATTAATTTAGCTGCTAGGGCAGGGGTGCGTTATAGTTTGGAGAATCCATTTATTTATCTTTCCACTAATGCTGGTGGTTGTCTTAACCTGTTAGAATTATGCCGACAGTATAAAGTGCCAAAATTTATTCTTGCCTCAACTTCATCTTTATATGCTGGACAGAAAATGCCGTTTAAGGAAGATTTACCGGTAAATACTCCTATCTCTCCATATGCAGCTTCTAAAAAAGCAGCTGAATCGATGGCTTATACCTATCATTATTTGTATGGAATAGATGTAACAATTTTACGTTATTTTACGGTATATGGACCAGCGGGACGGCCTGATATGAGTCCTTTTAGATTTATCAAGTGGATTATGGAGGGCTCACCGCTAGAAGTTTTTGGTGATGGTAGTCAACAGAGGGATTTTACTTATATCGATGATATTGCCAGAGGGACGGTTAAAGCATTGAAGCCTTTAGGATATGAGATAATTAATTTAGGGGGTAATAAACCTTATAGACTTAATGAATCTATAAAATTAATGGAGAAGTATATTGGGAGAAGGGCTAAATGTAATTATAAAGAATTTTACAAAGCTGATATGAAAGCCACGTGGGCAGATATTGAGAAAGCAAAAGCCCTTCTTGAATGGCAACCAAAGGTAAGTTTAGAAGAAGGAATAAAAAAGACAGTGAAGTGGACTAAAAATAATTGGCAGTGGGCAAAGAAGATAAAAATAAGATGATCATTTGTATTAGTCAAATATTTATAAGAATATAAAACTGAGGAGAATAATTAAATTTGGATAGAAAAATAAGAGTAGCTCATATTATAGCCCGAATGGTAACCGGAGGTGCAGAGGAAAATACTTTATTTACAGTTGCTGGCTTGAATAAAGAGAAATATGAAGTAGACTTAGTAGTTGGTGATGAGTTTAGAGAAAATATCTTAAATAATGTCAAAGAAAAGGATTTTAAGATTATTCAAGTTAGAGGATTAAAAGGCCCTCTAAACTTTTTTTATGATCCAATAATCTTATTTAAATTAATCATACTGATTAAAAAGGGTCATTATGATATCGTCCATACTCATACTACCAAGACAGGGATTTTAGGGAGAATTGCTGCCTATATAACAGGAGTTCCTATAATTATCTCAGGTTTACACGGGAGTGCTTATGAGGCATTTGATAGTAAATTATTAAATTGGGCTTTAATTTTTTTTGAAAAAACGACGGGGAAATTTACCGATGCTTATATTTCAGTAAGTGAATTACTTTCTGAAAAATATAAAGAGGAAGGAATTGGTGTACAATCGAAATATTTTACTGTGCATAGTGGAATGGAATTAGATAAATTTTTTAATGTAAGAGAAAAGGTGGACCCAAAAAGAAAATTAGCTGAGTTAGGAATAAATTTAGAACCAGAATATTTTGTTATTGGAAATGTAGGAAGATTAGAGAAAGTAAAAGGCCATAAATTTCTTATTGATGCATTTGAAAAAGTACAGGAAAAAAGAAAAGATCGTCTTTTTAAATTAATAATTATTGGTGAAGGAGAAGAAAAGGAAAATTTAATTAAATATGTTAAAAAATTAGAATTAGAAGATAAGGTTATTTTTGCAGGGTATAGGAAAGATATAGAAGAACTGATGGCAATAATGGATATATTTGCCTTAACTTCTTTAAGAGAAGGGTTACCCCGAGTATTAGTACAAGCTGCAGCAGTTGGAGTGCCTTCTGTTGCTTTTAATGTAGATGGAGTTCCTGAAATTGTAAAGGATGGATATAATGGCTTTTTAGTTAAACCAAAAGATGTGGAAGACTTAGCTGATAGAATTATAAGATATATCGATAATAGGGAGCTTATTAGCTTACATGGTCAAAGAGGCAGAGAATTTGTTAAAGGCAAATGGTCCATTGAAGATATGGTTAATAAGATTGATGAGATTTATCAGAAGTTAATAAAAGAAAAAATAGAAGTGTGAAATATTAATTAAAGTAAGATTGACTGGAATTGCATGTAATGAGTAGCGCAACTTTTAATTACATAAAAATTGGGGCAATATTTTAATGAAGAGGATTGTTATAACTGGGGTTAATGGTATTATTGGTGCTGAATTGTGTAAAAGATTTATAGATAAAGGTTATTATGTTATTGGAATTGATAGGATAGAACCTCAGGATGAAGATGTCGAGCAGTTTGAGTATGTAATCGAGAGTAAAAATAAATTTGGACTTAAGTAGGATAACAATGATTTAAAAAAATAAAAGAGAGGAAAATATGGTATTTTTAATTTTTTTAGTTTCATTTATGACGAGTTTTGTGGGATTTCCTATAGTAACCCCCCGCTTGAAGAAGGCAGGAATTGTGGGGAAGAATATGAATAGTGAGAGTAAAGAAGAAATTCCCGAAATGGGTGGATTAATGATAGCAGTGGGGTTTGGAGCAGGGGTTGTTACTTCTATTCTTTTAAGGACTTTTTTTGATGTATTTCTTTCGGTTAGTCTGACTTCTATTTTAGCTGCTCTTAGTACTATATTGATAGTAGTAATAATTGGAGTCTTCGATGATTTGATCTCTATAAGCCAGAGGGTTAAGGCATTTATGCCGGCATTTGCAGCCTTACCTTTAATGGCAATAAAAGAAGGATATAGTATGATAAGAGTTCCTTTTATGGGAATAGTAAATTTTGGAATATTTTATCCTTTAGTCTTAGTACCTCTGGGGATTACCGGGGCAGCTAATGCAATAAATATGTTAGCTGGTTTTAATGGTTTAGAAGTAGGTATGGGAGTAGTGGCAGTGGGGTCTTTGGCTATTATTGCCTATTTGATTGGAGAGACTACTGCTCTTATAATTTTAATGGCTGCTCTGGGGGCGTTGGTGGCTA
>JAHIPN010000344.1 GCA_018894595.1 bacterium | reverse complement strand
GCCATCAAGGCATTCGACAAGGCTATCAAGCTTAATCCGAAGAATGTAATGCCATGGAAGAGAAAAGGTGATGCACTCCTTGAGTTAAATAAAACAAAAGAAGCCATTAAGGCATTCGACGAAGCCATCAAAATCGATCCGAATGATGTATATTCCTGGAGCGGAAAAGGACTTGCACTTCTTTGTTTAGGGAAAAAGAATGAATCTGTCAAGGTATTCGATGAGGGCATTAAATTTTGTCCAAAGGCTGCAGCACTATGGAGCGGAAAAGGACATGCACTTCTTGAGTTAAATAAAACAAAAGAAGGCGTTAAGGCATTCGACAAGGCCATCAAACTTGATCCGAACGATGCAACTCCATGGAATAAAAAAAGGAAAAATATTTTGGAAAACCAATAGTATAGAAAAAGCCAAAAAAACATTTGAAGATGCCATAGAGCTTTTTCCAAAAGATGCATCTTCTATTTTAAATTACTCGGAACTACTTATTGCGCTGGGCAAGTTCGATGATGCAAGAAAATCAATCGAGAAGGCTATAGATGTATTTCCCTCAATAAAGGATAAGCAGAACATGCAAGTTATGAAAATAACGCTTGTTATAGGGATAATAGGGACAGACACCTATTTGTTTTGTCCCTATTCGTTAGCGTAAACTTTGGTGGGGTAGTTTAGAGGGAAAAATATTATATATTAATAATACTTTCTTTTGTTAGCAATAAGACAAGTAAAATGAGAAGGACTGTAAAAATATTTAAGAGAAAGAATAAGGGGTCTATCTTTATTCTCGACAGTTCGTTACACTATTTAATAATGTCATGAGTGCGGTTCTTTTGACAATATTAATTTCTTAATAATAGCAGAGAATTTTGATATACGATGAAAATAAAGATGAGAGCTTGGAAGATTTGAAGAATTTGCCTGCGCGTGATATTTTAGCCAGAGAAATTGTTGATAATCTGGAATCTGCTTTAGAACAGTTTAATGGAATTTATGAAAACTTGAAAGAAGAATAGTTTGAATTTTAGATATTTTTAATATACATAAAACACTGTCTATATTTCCAATATTTAATGAGTGGTACATACGGCGGATACCATTGACAATAATTTCCCTTTATAATACACTGATATTGTATTTTAGTGTGGAAGCTCTTTTTGGCGATCTTTCTTAAAAAAGGTTGAGCTTGCAGATAGGCTATTGAAATAACTCTAGTAAATTTAATAAAAACGACAAAGACCTCTATATATAACGAAAGTTTTTTGGAAATAGGAAATATTTATAATGAATATAAAGGGGGACAAGGGTATCATGGATGTTACATTAGCTGTATTAGCAGATTATTCAAATGTGTCTAGAGAAGGAAAACTTAATGTATTAGGAGTATTTGACATTATCCGAGCAAAAAATTTCCCAGCTGTTCATCGTAGCATGCAGTTAGTTATGACTTTTGAAGCTCCTAGGTCAGAAATAGATACTGATAAAAACATACAAGTTAAACTAATAGATAGTGACGGTAAACAAATTTTTGAAATTGGAAGACAATTTACTTTAACTAGTGGTGCATCTGAGGAGATGATGATTAAGAGTAATAATATACTCAGTTTAAACGATCTAGTATTTGAAAAACCGGGTGATTATGCCTTTTCTATTTTGATTAATGGTGAAGAGAAAAGAAGCGTTCGGCTCAGATTAATCCAAATTTGATAACATCAACATCTTTAGTATCTTCGAATAGTGGGATTTTAGATCATGCCTAAAAAAGAGAAATTATTAGAAAAGATGCGTAGGAATAAAGTAGGGTGGAAATTTAATGACCTTAATAATTTATATATAAAATACGGTTTTGAAAAATGTGAAGGTAGTAATCATACAATGTATATTCATCCTGATTTTCCAGAATTGAAAGCTACTGTTACAAGACATAGATCATTAGCGATAGGTTATATACAATATGCTATAAAATTAATTGACAAGCTTAAATTAAAGGAGGCTAAAAATGAAAACTAAATTAGAACAATATATTAAATTACCATATTCAATTAAAGTTGTACCTGACCAATCTACGGAGGGATTTCCCTGTTATATGGCTTATCATCCAGAATTGTCAGGGTGTATGAGCCATGGAGATACAGCACAAGAAGCAATTTCTAATCTTTCAGGAGCAAAAAAACTTTATATAAAAACTTTACTTAAAAAAGGTCAAGATGTGCCATTTCCCAAATCTTTCTATGTGGCTATTTGGGAAGTTACTGAATTAAAAGCTGAAGCTCCCGAGAAAGATTTATTAAATTTAATTCAAGCTAAAGTAAATCCGATAGAATCATTAGAAGAATTAAATGTCTAAATTATTGAAGAATGTCATAGGGACAACGGTTCTATTGACAATGTAAAAGCAGCGCATAAACCAGAATCGATTCTGTAATTGGATTTAAATCAGGGTATCCGGTTGATGATATAGATAATTTCTTAAGAAAATGCTGAATTCCCGCTTGCACGGGAATGACAAAAAAGAGACGGGAATGACAAAAGCCCTTTTTTTGTAAGACTTTTAGCATTTTTTATGAAATGTGAAATTATTGCTCTCTGAAACCCTTTGTTTGTAAGGGTTTCAGACCCCCTTCAGGAATGCCCTTTTAACGCACGTAGAGTGCCTTTAAACGCGCTTCATTTTTCGAAAAATCGGTAATTACGACCCCCATTTTTGGCCTATTTTTACCTCCTCCAAATCACGAAACCCTTATAAATAGCCACTTTCAATTTTTAAAAGAGTGAAATTTTAATCAAAAAAGTGCCTTTTTTGAGGGGTAAACATACCTATTTTTTAAAATTATGCGTTTAAAGGTACTTAGCGTGGTTATTCGCTAAAACCCTTATTATATAAGGCTTTCAAGAGGGTATTTTTCCACAATATTTACACATTTTCCCCATTTATAAGTAAAATATTGTTAGTTTTAATCCCTCTATCATTGCGAACACGGTATACTACCTTCCTGTTACCTTTAAAGATATAATAGATTTCTTATTACCATTTTACGAATAAAATGATAATAAAAGAAATCGCTATTATCACTTTGAATTAAAAATTAGTTATATTTCTTTAATAATTAGAAAGTGATAATAATATATTGCTTATTGACATTTATAATAATAAATGATAATATAAATACGATATTTAAATAACATCAGATAAATATTTATAAAAATATATAAATGATTCTGGAGTAGTGATTTAATGTTTCAAGCTGGAGCCTATAAACAACAATACGAATATAAGAGCTTTAGCCCTTCTTTTATTAATAAATCCTTCGAATGGAAGGATAAACAGATAAATCTGCAATTAGAAGAAACGATGAGGTATTTAGGGGAACTAAATGCTTATTCTACATTAGTGCCAGATGTAGAGCTATTTATCAAAATGCATGTGGCAAAAGAAGCCACTACTTCCAGCCGAATAGAAGGAACCCGTACCCAGATAGATGAGATAATTTTACCGGAGAAAGAAATTAGACCAGAAAAACGAGATGATTGGCTGGAAGTTCAAAACTATATTAAGGCAATGAATTTTGCGATAAAAGAATTAGAAAAATTACCAATTTCCATTAGACTTATGAAAGAAACTCATCAAGAACTTCTTTCTGGAGTAAGAGGAAAATATAAACTACCCGGAGAGATACGCAGAAGCCAAAATTGGGTAGGTGGATCAAGTTTAAAGGATGCCTTTTTTATTCCCCCACATTATGAAGAATTACCAGAACTCTTAACTGATTTGGAAAAATTTTGGCATAATCGAAAGCTTTGCATACCTAATTTAATAAAAATCGCTATGAGTCATTATCAGTTTGAAACCATTCATCCTTTTTTAGATGGCAATGGCAGAATCGGAAGGCTGTTGATTATTTTACAATTGATTGACTTAAAGATATTACAAAAACCAACCTTATATCTTTCTGATTTTTTTGAAAGACATAAAGGAGCTTATTATGATTCTCTAACCATAGCACGAACATCGAACAACCTGGAACAATGGGTTAAATTTTTCCTCACCGGAGTTATTGATACTGCCAAGAATGGAAAAGAAACTCTACAAGCAATTGTAACCTTACGTAAACAATATGAAGGTAAAATAGTATCTCTTGGGCGTAAAATACCGATTGCCCAAAAGCTATTGTCATTTTTATTTTCTAATCCGGTAGTTTCTGTCAATCAAGCATCTGAACATTTGGGGATAGGCTTTGCTGCTACCTCTCGCTTAATTGTTGATTTTCAGCGATTAGGTTTACTCAAGGAAGTAACCGGCTTATCCAGAAATCGATTATTTGTATTATCCGAATATATTACTTTATTTAAATAGGTAATGATGCAGGATGCATAACAGGGACAGATGCCCATTTCCATTGACACCACCTCTGCAGAAACCTATAATCTATATACATGTAAACGGCAAGTAAAAATGCACCTTGCACGGAAAACAATTTTGCACCTTTTAGAGATAATCGGGCTTGATGAATCAAGCCCCTTAATTAATAAATTGAGAGATGAAAAGATAGAAAAAGAGGAATTAAAAAAATACAACAGCAGCAACAGCAGGAAAAAATTCCACCCTAATGTTGTTGCTGTTATATTGTTACTGTTCTTACTTGTTGTTGTTAGTGTGGAAAAATTCCACCAGGGGTAGTGGAGAATTTCCAGTAGGGTAGTGGAAATTTTCCACAAGGGGATAGGGGAATTCTTGAAAGAAATAATTGACAAGGTTTTTTATATTGATATAATAATAGTATAACAAAAGTATAATAAATGTTATACAAAGGAGATAAATATGTCAAAATTAAGATTGACAGTTACTATTCCACATGAAGAGTATGAAAGAATAGAAGAAGAAAAAAAGAAGAAGG
>JAHIPN010000038.1 GCA_018894595.1 bacterium | reverse complement strand
TCTAAACATATTGCCACATACTCCAATTTGGTTTTTCGTATTAATGCTGTGTATGTTTGTTTCATTATTTACACCTCCTTTTTCCCTCAATTTATAACATTTTCAAATTTTCTATTTCCAAATAGGGCAGACTTCTAATTAAAGAAATAATCTTCCTGCTTAGCGATTCTAATCCTTTATTTTTCATAGTACACAATCATTGTATAAACCAAAAAGTAGCCTGTCCCTTTTTCTTTCCTTTTTCTCCCGAGTGGTAATAGGAAATTTATTTGCTGATACAATCATTTCTTTTTTATCAAAATGACATTTTAAAGCATCTTTAATATTTTCTTTGAGTTCTTCTAAAGTATCTCCTTCTGTAAAAATAGAATATCCAAGAGCTTGAGCAGTATATCCTTTTTCTGGATCTTCTTCGCCAACAAACATTATTTCTTTAAGTTTCATTTTTAAACCTCCTCTGCCATTTTCGTTAAATAATTTTTATATCATGAAATGGAAACAAAATAACCATCGACTCCTCTATAAAAGAGAGGATCCCGGCACAAAATTTGTCACAACACTTTTTTAGTAATTATATCATAAATTCAAAAATTTTTATTTTCTACCATCTTTACCTTTATTTACTACCCCACTAAATTTTACACTAACGTCGAGGGGTTCGATGAATTGAGCCCGCTTATCCTCGTAGGACAGGACAGGCGTCTCGCCTGTTCTGCGGGGTCAAGGAGTATCTGTCTTTTTTATTGCAATCCTCATCTTGCATTTATTGTATTTTTCTTTTTTTCTGTCATTGCGAGGAGTAAAGCGACGAAGCAATCTCAACTTGTAATTGGATAGATTAATAAGCAGTATAAATTAATGGCATCTATCTATTTATGAAGATCATCAATTAAGTGGGTTACACTATTATGTGTCTTGGCCTTGTCTTTTTTAACGTCATCTATAGCCTCTTTTAGCAACTCTTCACCTTTTGCTGACAAGTTTACCGAAGCTTTATCTACTAATATTTTAGAAATAATAACTATTTTATCATCTTCTTTGACGATTTCTAAATAATCACCTTAAATTTATCAGGAGATATTTTTGTATCTCTTAATATCTTTCTCAATAGAGATCTCTATCAACATCTCTTCCTTTGTGAAAAGGTTCTTCTTCTCCTTCAACCTCCAGATATAGTTCTATAGCTTCTCTTATATTTTTAAGAAGTTCTTCTATACCCCCCATATTCCTGCTTTTATTGAGGCCTAAATCAGCGTTTTGAACTGTTCGTCAGTAAGACCGGCGTCTTTAATTATCGCCTTAAGAGTATAAGGGTTGATTCTTTTATGATGGGGAATGGTAAGATGACGTGTTCCATCAGACAGCCCAATGTGTTTGCCTTGTTTGATTATTTTGAATCCAATTTTCGAGAATGCATTAACCACCCTTTCAGAAGAAAGGTCTGTAAATAGCATTATACACTAACCTCTATTTCGTAGAGAGAACCTTTTAACTCTTCTGAGATCATCTCCAGATAAGTCTTAATGGCATCTTTTATATTTTCTAACGCCTCCTCTACTGTGTCCCCTTGGCTGTGACATCCGGGAAGAAGTGGGCAATGAACATCATAACCATATTCGCTTTTATGTACAACTACTGGATAATTCATAATTTCACCTCCAAAATAAGTTTACCATACCGTGCCAGTATTAATATCCTGTTGACAATATAAACCTTTTAGCAGTATATGATAGATTCCTGAGCGGCTTTTCTTCCTTGATCTTCTTGGCATAGGTGCACCCTTGTCAAGAATAGCAGAAAAATAACGATTTTTTCAACACAAAAGAACCGTCCCTTTGTGTTGGCCTGTGTTGTATTCTGATCTTTTTAACCAGTTCTTTTTTCATCAACCTATGAATAAGCGTGTATTTCTATGCCGGTACTCAAGATTTCTTCTACCAGACCAACTGGCTCTTTGTATTCATCCATAGTAAATGGTTGAGGCTCAATATCTATATCATAATCCATAGCGCGTAATAGCAATAAGTGAATACCATCAACTCTGCTCATATCTTTAAAATAATCTGAAAAAACTGCTATGTCAACATCGCTATATCTATGGATGTTCCCTTTAGCATGAGAGCCAAATAAAAAGACTTTCTTAATAGGAATCTCCTTTGACAACTTTATAATATAATCTTGAATTATGCTTTGTACTGACTCAGGGATTCTATCCATGAAAACACCTCCTGGGTAGTATGTAGCACTCTTTCAGCTCTCTTTGAATCAATAGTTCTAGAAAAATTTTCTTTGAATGAAGGATATCTGCCAGATATATAATATGCCAATAGCTCTGCGAAAAAACTTTTATATTTCTCTAAATTTTTTTCAAATTCTTCAACATTTAAGGATTCCTCAGCAAGATTAACTTCTCTCTTTAGGCTTTTAAAAATATTCCAGATGTTATGTATCATACCCCAAATTCCCTCTTTAAGCATCTAACAATCACTTTATTAAATCATTACCATTATATCACAATTGAAGCTTTTATCCTACACGACCACTCTCTTTTTCTGTCATTCCCATGAAAATGAGAATCCAGAACATTTATGCCCATATATATGAATTTATTCAGACTCGCAGACCGGTAGACTGGTAGACCAGCAGACTGGACGACTAAATAGTCTCGCTCCTTGCAACTTATCTTTTCATCTTGTATTTTCCCCGACTGGTAAACCGGGTAGACTATTACTTCCTACACTATTCCTCTACGCTCTACGCTCTACGCTCTACGCTGTACGCTATACGCTAATTTTAATTCCCTCTTTAAGCTTCTCCACCACATAATCTATCTGCTCTTCCTTTAAATTATTAAAAAACGGCAAAGCAATTGCTCTTCCCGCCCTACATCCTCAGTAATCGGAAAATCTCCTTCCTTATATCCAAATATCTTACAAAATAGCTCAAATAGTTACCACACTTTCCGCCACTGTAGCACCTGGTACGTATGCTCGTTTGTGGTACGTGGTACCCATGGTTTCGCAAGGCTGTTCAGATATGTAAAGCGAATTCGCTATTTTCATAATAAGTGATGTATTTCTTTCTCTAAACTTTTGATGCCCTCCATGATTTCATTAAAGGGAATCTTCTCTCCGAAAATCATTCCCTGCATTTTTTTATAGTCAACCTCCAAATTTGTTATCGAATTTTCTGGTGGCATAAGCTTAATGCTTTTTACAGTAGCATCATCATATTTTTTCTTAGATTCTCTGGCAACTTTATACATACACTCACCACCTATAGCTTAATTATTTCTTCATAAATCCAGTTTCGGCTTAAGGAACCCTAATGGTTCTTGCGATACTTATCCTCAATAATCTTATATCTATCATGATTGATTTTATCCCACTCTGTTTTCTTATAGCTAAGGTTCTTTATAATATCATTAATCCTTTTAGGATCATATTCTTCGAAACCCTGCTCTTTTGCCCATGCCTTAATTTCGTCATGCTCTGGATGCTTCTCATCCTGGTAAACTTTCAAGAATTCATAGAATCCAGATAGT
>JAHIPN010000343.1 GCA_018894595.1 bacterium | reverse complement strand
AAGACCTGAGTGCCACCTTAAAAATATAATGCTTTTTTTGCTATACATAACAAAGCTTTATCGGATAAGACAAGCCCTCATATATTTCTTTTAGAATGTCCGATAGAGTCTTGTTATGTATGTGGAGGCTTTCAATTAAACTCCTTAGCAAAAAAAGCTCTCGGCGGGCGGTCGTGGTAAAGTAGATTAGTTGGAGTGGTAAAATGGGTTGATTAAAGCAGCTGGAGTAGTCTAAAACTGATGGGAATATGTCCGGATGATATGATTATAAGGAAAATTAAAATTAATCAAAATAACAATACAATTAAAAATAATTATTTGAAAAGAGAGGGTATTTAAAAGATTGATAGTATAATGAATATAGAAGATTTCAAAAAAAGAAGTAATGTTTTTAAATAATAAGGAGAAATGATATGAAAATAGAAATTATATTTAAAATTATTATGACATTAGTTTCAATTATTGTAATTATTGTTTCTGTTTATTCAATAAATTGGATTTGGACTCACCAAATAGACGTAAAAGAAACAATCTTTGGTCTTTTTAAAAAAGAAGCCCAGAAAAAGGTTGAATGGGTTGCAACAAGAGATGAGAACGCTATCTATCAAAATGGTGAAATTGTTGGCAATGTCACAGCAAAAGTAGATGAAACTGAAGATAAATTAATTTTTCATGAAATTTGCAATACATCAAAACTTAATCAAGAATTACTTTTTGAATATAGAAGAGAGGAGCTTCGGATTATTGAAATTGGTTTAACTAGTGGACTAGAGAGTATTGCTACAAGTAGCGGATCAGAAGTTAAATACAATATTATAAGAAATGTAGTTTGTGAAAAAGTTAAGTAGTTTAAAGATTAAAAAGGGTAGGGTAGGGAAGTCTACTCCTAAATGATTAAAAAATACTAAAAATTGGAATATATTTTAAAAAGAAGGATTTCTGAAAATTTTGTAGTATTATAAATATAGAAAAATTGTATTACTGTAACGAAATACTTCGCAAAACTATGGCAAGAATAAAGGGGTAAAAAGTGAATCTTTGGATTACGAGAGAAGAATCTCTTAATGCATTAAAAAGTAAATTATCAATTGAAGCACGTTATATTGAAAAAGGTTTCACAATAATTGATGCCCTATTGCGCATATTTGAAGATAATAAAAATGATATTTTTTGTATGGTTTGTAGTTTTGCTCTCCTAAAAGGGAAGAATTTTTGTTTTTCCATTTATAGTTTATCGTTAGATGGCTTAGCTCAGGAAGCTGGGGCTCTTCTAAGACCAGCAATTGAATGTTTTGAATTACTTGATTATTTCTACGATGATCCAAAAAGAATTAAAGAAGCGTTGGAGAATAAACTTCCCCGTCCTGGGAATATTGCAAAAAAAATAAAAGGTAAATTTGAAAGTTTAAGAAATCATTTAAATTCAGCAGCATCCCATTTTTCGTTTGATCCCATAGCTTGCAAGCACTTAATGAATCGGAAAAACGGAAGCCTACGTTATTATCAAAAATATGAGGAAACTATCTTAAGACAGAATATCTGGACATTGTTCGGTGTTATGAGGTTACTTACATATAGTGCTGTCAGATGTTTAACATTCAAAGAATTATTTGATATAAAATTGGGCAAGGAAATAGAAGAGTGGAACGAATCTGGATTGAAACTTGCAAAAGAAAAAATGTTGCAAAAAATATAAACGAATAAACGGGTTTAATTTCATACAAACAATAATACTAATCAACTAAAAAAAGGGTAGGGTAGGTAAAACTGCTTTCAAATGTGTAACAAATACTGTAAATTATTTTTTCAAAAGAAATGTTAGAATAAAATGTTCTTAAAAATAATAATATTTAAGATAATGTAATTTTCATTTCCTGTAAAATTTGCTCTTTATTATCTCTCTTAATCCCTGGAGATTTTATTTCAATATATTGTTCGTATTTTTTTGCATTTTCACTATAAATAACTAATTTAATTTTTATATAATTAAGTGGTACCTTTATTCTTGTGCCTGAAAAAGGGACAATTCTTTCCATCTCTAGAGAAAAAAATAGTTTATCTTGGTATCCTGTTTCATTAGATATTCCAATGTAAAATATATGAAGAAATTTATCAGCTTTTGGAAGTATGTCGATGGGCGAGTAATAATAATTAGTGTCACCTGCCCATGCCAATTTAGCCGGAAAACTTTTATTGTTTTCGATCAAATCTCCTTCTTTATTTTTAAAATAAAACTCTTCCATAATTACTTCACAATTTTTTGCTTTAGAATTGCCCTCATTTTTTACCCCAAAACAAATAGAATATAAATTATCGCCCGCAGGTTCTGCAACATATGGATATTCTTTTTGAAACGCTATCTTTAGCTTTGGAGCGAACTTTTTTCTTTTCCATATTTCATTTATGTAGGGTCCAAACAATGCTATTGTTGCTAAAATCAGAGTACTGCATATTAATACCCAATCAGATGGAAAAATCATTTTAACCCTCCCGTTAAATATTTTACTATATTTTTAAATATAAAGATACAATATGATATGTATTTTAACATATGCCTTAAGAAACCAGGGGGTTTTTCATTATACCTTGAAATATCAGATTTTCAAAAATTGCATATTAAGCAGATGAATAGGGGAGAGATAGTAGAATTTTATAATCATAAAAAAATATGATTGTAAATAAAATAAAAAAGGTGGTGAAAACCCTCTATTAATTAGAACTATTTTTGCTCCTTGACTCAGAAGCTACATCACCGCAAAAAAAGCTCCTGGCGGGCGGTCGTGGGAATGAGATGACCGGAAGTTATTTACCAAGAAGACAATAAAAGCAAGTTAACAGATCATTTTAATAAAATACCGGGGGAGAGAGAAAAAGAGGCCATCTACAATCGATTTTAAGGCATTTGTTTTTTCTTTGTTTATGTTAATACCTTCTTTTTAACTATAATTTTT
>JAHIPN010000342.1 GCA_018894595.1 bacterium | reverse complement strand
TCATCTCCTCCTTTAGCAAGATTTTCTGATTTTATTATATTTAAAATAGGTTTTTAAGTCAAAAAATCTTTTAATTTTTCGAAGTATACGATGTAATTTTTTGAATCACTTTAGCACATCTTTCTCCGGTTTCATAATTGGGGATTCCATATTTTTTTAATTTTCCAATCGCCTCTTTGACTAATCTACCAGCCATAAAATTAGCAAATATAGGTATTTTTATTTCTTCTTTTATTTTTCCTAAAGCGGCGGCAATTTCTGTGGAATTCATGGAGGCAGTGGGAACAAAGATGACAATGATGGCATCATATTCAGAAGAAATAATTTTACTGACCCGGGCAAAATTTTCAGCTCCGCCATAAGCCAGAAGGTCGAAAGGATTTCCTAAGGAGACATGGGGGGGAAGAATTTTTTTTAGCTTATTTTTTAAATTTTCGGAAGGTTCGGATACCATTAATCCTAATTCTTCTAATTTATCGGTAGCCAATACTGCAGGCCCCCCTGAATTAGTAACCACTCCGATCTTATTCCCTTTGATTTTTGGATAATTAATCAACCCCCGGCATAAATCGAACATCTCCTCTACTCCTTCTACTCGTAAAATACCGGCTTGCCTAAAAGCAGCATCATAAATTTTATCTTCCCCTGCCAAAGAACCGGTATGAGAGGAAGCTGCCCTTATCCCGGCTTTACTCTTCCCCGCCTTAATAGCAACCATCGGTTTTTTAAGAACAGCCTTTTTAGCTTGAGCTAAAAATCTTCTTCCTTCTTCTAATCCTTCCATGTAGAGAGCAATCACTTTAGTCCGGGGGTCATTTTCAAGATATTTAATTAAATCTACTTCGTCTACATCACATCTATTTCCGTAACTTACAAATTTGGAAAAACCAAAACCTAATTCTTCTGCCATCATTAAGACTGCCCCGCCCAGAGCACCACTTTGGGTGATAAAGGCAGTTTCACCCGATAGTGCCTTGACTTCAATACTGGCAAAGAGATTACAACCGGTATTCATAATTCCGGCACAGTTGGGACCAATAATCCTCATCCGATGTTTTTCAGCTATATTTTTTATGTCTTTTTCTTCCTTAAAATTCCCTACTTCGGAAAAACCGGCAGAGATGATAACTGCTGACTTAACCCCCCTGCTTCCCAAATCTTCTAAAAGTGAAGGGATGAACTGACCGGGTACAGCAATAATGGCTAAATCAATTTCTAAATTTTTAAAATCTTTATTGATGCTTACTCCGAATATCTGGCCGCCACTCTGGCTCACCGGATATATCTTCCCCTTAAATCCTCCTTCCACCATATTTTTTACAATTTCATATCCGGTCTTTCCTTCTTTCATTGAAGCAAAGATAGCTACTGAATGAGGATTAAAAAAATTTTCCATACTTTTCATTTATCCATTCCTTCTGCTATTTCGTAACCTGCGTAAAAAGCAGCAATATTTTTATCTAATTCGCGGGGGATATTTTCTTTTAAAATATTAACAACCAATATTTTATCAAATGAAGAGATAAAAGAGAGAGCGCCAAGTAAGACAATATTTTCTGCAATGGGAAGTCCTGCTTCTCTTGCTATTTTACCGGCATCTATCCAGATTATTTTTGCTTTTGCTTCTTTAAATAATTTGATTATTTCCTCATCCTGGGGGTACTTTTCGGGATGGGCCATCATATCAATAGGATATACCCTTTTTCTATTTAAAATAACGGTTCCTCCCGGTTTAATAAATTCTAAACTTTTCAATCCTTCGGATAATTCCATGACGACTATTATATCAGAAGAGAGGGGAGGAATCCTCGACCCAAACACCTTGCCTATCCTAACTTCACAATGAACCGGGCCGCCTCTCTGGGCCATACCCACTTCTTTAAAAAATTTAACTTTCTCGCCTTTTTTTAATCCATAATCGGCAATAATTTGCCCCAATCTTATTACTCCCTGTCCACCTACTCCGATTAAATAAAAATTATCTTCCATCTTTTATCACCTCTATCGCACCTTCCAGACAAGTAAATTCACATAACCCGCAGCCGAAACAGGCTGAAGTGATTTCCATAGAGGCTTTACTGTTGGCATCTTTAGGATGAAATACCATCGCCGGACAGGCTAAAGAACTTAAGCATATCCTGCAGCCGGTACATTTATCTATATTTACTTTGCGCTGGGGGAATTTAATCTTTCTTCTTTTCGTTTGAAGAGCACACTCCCGACGGGACACTACTACCGAAACCCCCGGATATTCTATTGCTTTCATTATTACTTCCGTTGCTTTTTTGCTCTGATAGGGGTCGATTATCTGAATATCCTCTACACCGCAGCCTTGACAAATCTCGACAATATCAACTCTTTTAGTACTGCTCTCGTCTAAATTAATAGTCCCGGGATTCTCTTCAAAACCGGTCATGGCAGTCCATCCATTATCTAAAATAATTACCGTTAAGGGCACCTTATGATAGACTGCATTAATAAGAGGGGGAATACCAGCATGAAAGAAAGTTGAATCTCCTATGGTAGCTATCACCGGTTTT
>JAHIPN010000341.1 GCA_018894595.1 bacterium | reverse complement strand
TTTAAATTAGATAAATAGGGAAGGTTTACCAGGTCAATAATTCGGTAACTTTTAGCGGAACACCTATAAGATCTGAGGAGTTCTTAACTGGATGGTTGGGGCTTTAGGTATTACTATAGATAGATGTGCTAAAGCAAGGCCTTGTAAAATGGAAAGCTAAATTGTAAAAAAAATAGGATGTGTATCTATTTTCCCAAATAAATAGGACAGGTCCCATTTTTCCATAAATTCTTAGAAGGAAGTGAATAAAATGCAAGTTAGTTGGAGAGATTTTGGGGAAAAGTTATTATCTATAGGACTAATCTTCGCAGTGCTTGCTTCTTCAACGCTGGGCTGTGCCAAAAACGAAGTTGTTAGTTATGCTGAGGAAAATGGTATTCCGACTGCAATAGTACAAGAACTGAAGCCACTAGGACCAGAAATGGATGAAAACGAGAAGGCATTTATAGATACTTTAAAAGAGTATCCTGATGGGCAATCCAACCTTTTAGTATTAGTCAAGGACGAAAAGATAGATAATTATGAGAAGGCTTTCCTCGATAATCTACAAGGATACTCTGATCCTTATGCAAGGAAACTAATCGAGGTGCTGGTAGAAGACGGGATAAGTGGGGAAGAGATCAAAGCGTTAAATTATTTATCGACATTACCGCAAAATACACAAGAGTATTTCATAGATTTTGGATTAAATGGTGATGTTGTTTCTTGGCTTGTTATCAATTCAGAGTTAAACAAAGAGTTTGCAAATTATGTGATTGAAAACGAGCTCTGCATGCAAGATCACAAACTAACTGAATTAGAGAAGAGATTCCTACAAGAGCCAAATAAATATACTCAAGAACTATTCGATTTCTATATAGTCGAGGCCAACAAAATATATCCAGAATTGTCCAATGAGTTATTAAAGCTCCCGGATTTTAGGCAAAGAGAATTGAAGGATGTAGAAGCACTAGAAGACATCATTGGCTTGGCAGTAAACTCTGAATACTGGCAAGGGTTTTCAAAGATACTCAATGAGGGAATAAAGGAAGAAGGAAAATATTGCACTCTCTTGCAAGCTTTGCTGTGGATTGCTTACGACGAGGAATTAGATAAGGAGAATCCACTGAAAGATTATTCCCTAGAAAAGCTGTTAGGTAATGCATGGGAAAATACGGCGACATCAAGTAATTATAAATCAGAGAGGTGGAAGAATTTCGAGGAAGTTATCGATAGATTGAACGCACCTAAATTCATAGAAATGTATATGCAGAATAATTTTTCGTATAGCTATACGCGTGGAGAGGCTGAGGGGGTCAAATCTGCTGAGCGAATTTTTAATGACAAGAAGGGTGCCTGCTATGATTATGCGCTGTTTGCTGCTTATTGTTTGAAGAAGAATGGTTATGATAAAGCTTGGGGAGCGCGAGTCAGATTTGACCGAATAGTTCAAAGATACTTTATTGGTCACATAGGATGCATATATCAGGATCCAAAGGATTCCCTTTACTATACTTTTGATTTTGGCATCGCGGGTTATACGATATACGGACCATTCAAATCGATAAAGGAGGCCGTTGAACATATTTGTAATGGAGGGAGCAGGGGAGAAGCAGGCTTAAGCTCTTATAGCCTTCATGATATTGACCTGCGAACTGGAAAATACAAAACAACTTGGCACTGGTAGTAAATAGCATTTTCTTTAAAAAGAAATTATAAGAACGAAAGAAATTAAAAGAACAAGGGAAGGTTGTTAGTGTTCAGTAATTAAATAAAATAGGGGCATATCCCATTTTCTTCGATAACTAATATTTTACTTTTAAATTAGATAAATAGGAAAGTAGACCAAGTCAATAATTCAGTAACTTTTCATAAACTTTTTGTAAGATTTTTATAAATCCAGAGACTCATAATTTTCGAATATTTTAACTTGGAGGTGTGATTATGAATGAGAATGATATTGCTATTTTTAAACGATTAACCGAACTATACAATAGTGCTGATCAAAACGTGAAAAAACTTCCCATTAATACTAAAACTAAATATGTTCTGTTTAGTGATTTGCATTTGGGAGATGGTGAAAAATCGGATATTTTCGTTCACAATGAAAAAACAATGATGTTTGCATTAGATTATTATAAGAATAATGGGTATTCGGTCATCTTACTAGGAGATATTGAGGAATTGTGGCAATTTAATTTTATTGAAATATATGATAAATATGATAAGAGCATATATAAACTATTAAGAAGCTTTAAAGGTAATAGAGTTCATCGTATATTTGGGAATCATGATAAAGATTGGAAAAGACCACCAACTGATCCAATCCTATTTAATGAGAATATTCAACATGGAGCCCCGGAAGCTATCAAGTTAGGCAAGGACATATTTTTAGTCCATGGTCACCAAGGAGATAAAACATGTGATAGAAAAACTTGGGAGAGTAGATATTGGGCTCGCAAGGGAGAACCCTATGTGCCCATAGGAAAAGTATTTGGTATTTCAAGTCGCTTAGCAACAAAATCGCAAATTCCTGGAAATCGCGAGAAATTGTATTATGACTGGGCAAAAGAAAATAAAGTTTTTCTTATTTGCGGACATACACATAATGCCATTTTTGCATCCCGATTATACTATTGGTGGTTAAAAGAACAAATTAAGAAAAAAGAAAAAGAACTAAAAAAATGTTCTAACGATAAAGTTAGAATTTGGGAATTATGTAAAGAAATTAAAAAACACAATAATGACTTACATATTGAAGAAAGAATGGGGAGACATTTCAATCGGTTATCAACTACAGGAATACCATCACCTTGTTACTTTAACACAGGTTGTGGGCATTTTAGAGATGGTATAACAAATATTGAAATTGAAGGTGATAAAATAAGGTTAATTAAGTGGCATAAAGATAAGTCCTTGCCTTTAGAGCAACGAAGAGAAAAGCTATGGAAAGAGGAAAGCTTAGCCGAACTTAGGAAAAAAATAAATATAAAAACTGTATAAAATATCTAACATGTAAAGCATGTCAAAGAACCGTTGTTCAAAGTTAACAATTCGGTAACTTTTAGCGGAAGAAGCGCCAAGAAGTTTTATATTTCTTACAGGGTGAAAGTCCTTGTTGGGTAAGGTCTAGCCAGCCACCCATACCAAGTGTTGCATTGAAATGGGTAACCATTAGATGAAGCGTACACAGGGAAACAGATAGGCCATAGGGAAGACCGTACTTCCTGAAGTGAATTACACAGCCTGGAGCAGCCGTCAAGGCTGAGAATCTAATGGAGTGAAAGTCTCCTATCATCAATTAACCGGTTTGGATGATTAGCATATCCGGAATATGGGGAGGTAACAAACCATAGTGTGCCCGGATGTAAAAGCCATTGCGGCTTA